>CAMVDF010000003.1 GCA_947166195.1 uncultured Lachnospiraceae bacterium | reverse complement strand
TACCCGTTGAAGGGTGTATTCCACTTCCTTTACGGTCTCCTGCGGAAGTCCAAGGATCAGATCCATGTTTATATTATCAAAGCCCTCCTCCCGCGCCAGGCCAAACGCCCTTATTATATCCTCCGTGGTGTGCGCCCTTCCTATCACCCTGAGGGTATTTTCGTTCATAGTCTGAGGATTTATAGATATCCTGGATACCCCGTTCCGCTTCAAAACCCGCAGTTTTTCGCGTGTTACGGTATCAGGGCGTCCTGCTTCGACCGTAAATTCCTTTAGTTTACATAAGTTAAACAGACCCCATACCCTTTCCAGAAGTTCTTCAAGTTCCACCGGTTCAAGGGTGGTCGGCGTACCTCCTCCGATATAGACCGTATCGATGATCCTGCCGGCAAACAGCGGGGATACAGCCTCCATCTCCCTGAAAAGGGCCGAGAGGTAGCTTCTCACCTTCTCCCTGTCCTTTCCAACCCTGTTTGAAGTAAAGGAACAGTACATGCAGGTTGTAGGGCAGAAGGGTATGTTCACATAGAGGCTGCAGTTTCCCCTGTCAAGCCCAGCCAGGATCTTTTTCTCCCTTTCGGCTATCTCGACCGCAAGAAGCGCCTTCTCCCTGCTCACACGGTAGTCTGACATCATCGCATCCGCCGTCTCCCGGGTATCCATACCCTTTTCAAGCCTTCTGACTGCCAGCCTGACCGGTCTGATACCGGTCAGCGACCCCCATGGCAGCTTCTTTCCCGTCATCAGCGAAAGCTCATCATAAAGGGATCTTTTGAAATCATCCCTGTCACCGGCCGACACCTTTACCTTCCTTTTCTCTCCCTCCGAAAAGCAGTAAATAAGGCAGGTTTCACTGTTTTCCTGCCTTATCGCCTCCGTAACCTTTATCTCTTCCTCAGGGAAAAATGCCTTTGTCAGAGAATGGATCTCATATTCATATTGTCCCGTATTATCGAATATCTCTATCATTTTGAAAAATTATGTTAACTGTACGCAAAAATCCCGGTCTTCTCCTCTGATCTTCGCATCAAGCCTGCATTTTCAGGCTTTCATCATAATCAATAGGGCTGCAGTATATAGCCTGTATACGGCGGTATCACCAGACCTCCGCCGAAATCAACGGTTTCTCCCGTTATCAGGTCATGAGCGCGGCCCGCTCTTGCGTTGAAATCGGCCCTGAACTCGTTTTCATCCGCATTTATGGCCACCATCACCCTGTCATCATCACATTCTCTTTCAAAGATGCACTGCCGGTTCGTGAGCACCAGATCGGTGAAATTGCCGTAGGAAAGCGCCTTTGATTCTTTTCTCGCCTTGCAGAGCCCCGCTATGTGGTCTGTCAGCTCATTCCACTCAGGCTTTTCTATTTCAGGCCGCAGAGCCGGGTCCCCCTGGGATTTGTCACCCTTTACTCCCCATTCGCTTCCGTAATAAACTATCGGTATGCCCGGCATCCCGAAAAGAAGCGTATATATGGGCTTCAGGTGCCTTTCATTCTGCAGGATCGAAGCAACCCTTGTCACATCGTGATTGTCCACGAAGGATAATAAATGCTTTCCCTTGTACAAAGTCCACTGTTCAGGCCCGAACTGGCGCTTCAGTGAGTGTACTATCTCAAACATGTTCATGCTGTTAAAGCTTGAATACAGTCCCTTGTAGCACTCATAATTCGTCACGCTGTGGCACATTTCATCATTCATCCAGCGGTTATAGTCCCCGTGCAGGCACTCTCCCACAAGGAAGAAATCCTCCTTCAGGGAATTGACCGTATTCCTGAGGTTTTTCAGAAAATCAAGGTCCAGACAGTACGCCACATCAAGCCTCAGACCGTCTATATCAAACTCCCTGACCCAGTTCTTTACATTATCAAAAATATGATCGTAAACTGCCGGATTCCTCAGGTTCAGCTTTACAAGATCGAAATTTCCTTCCCAGCCTTCATACCAAAGTCCGTCATTATAGTTCGAATTTCCGCCGAAATTGATGTTAAACCAATCCTTATAGGCTGATCCTTCCCTGTTTTTCAGCACATCCTGAAATGCCCAGAAGCCTCTTCCAACATGGTTAAAGACCCCGTCAAGTACCACCTTTATATCTTTCTCGTGAAGAGCATCGCAGACCTTTCCGAAATCCTCATTCGTTCCCAGCCTCACGTCTATCTTCCCGTAATCACGCGTATTGTAGCCATGGGTATCCGACTCGAACACGGGAGAAAAATAAACAGCCGTGATGCCAAGCTTTTTCAGATGGGGGATCCAGTCAATGACCCGTAATATCCTGTGTTCCTGCACCCCGTCGTTTTCAAAAGGTGCCCCCGTCATTCCCAGCGGGTAGATCTGATAAAAAACACTTTCATATGCCCACATACTTTGCCGTCTCCTTTCTTCAGATGTCCTAAATTTAATGGTTTGACCGTGATATTGTCAAGTTTCACGGCTTTTCCAGAAAACCTCTATCCCTTCAAGGTCAGTCCTTGAAATAACCCCGGTATTGACCCATTCCTTCGGAAAAAGAGCCCTGTACCGGCTGTCTTCAAATCTCTCATCCATCAGAACCGCTATACCGGTGTCATTTTCCGTCCTGATGACCCTTCCCGCAGCCTGCAGAACCTTGTTCATACCAGGAAAACGGTATGCATAATCAAAACCATCCATGCCGGAAGCATCAAAATACTCCCTCAGTATCTCTCTTTCCGTGCATACCATGGGCAGTCCCGTGCCGACTATGACGGCACCGATGAGGCTTTCCTCCGTCAGATCGATCCCTTCCGAAAAAACGCCGCCCAGAACGCAGAATCCCACCAGTGTTATCTTATTTATATCTGTGTTTATAACTTCCGTGCCTGTTTTTGGACCAATATTTACTACATCTGTTATTTTATCGTTTTCTTCCTTCTCGGAATCCTCATGTTTACTGAATTCTTTCAAAAATAACAACCTCTCATCTTCAGTCATATTTCTGTCCTGTACCAGGCATTTTATCCCATTGCCGGACGCTTCATAAAAGTTGACAAATACTTTTTCCATGAAATCATATGAGGGAAAAAATAACATATAGTTACCTTTGTGGATCTTCACGATATCGTATATCTCTGCCGCGATCTTTTCATATTCATTTTGTGAACGCCTGTTATATTTAGAACTGACATCCCTCGCAATGAATACCCCCAGTTTCTTCGGGTCAAAGACCGACCTTGCATAAACAGCAAAGTCATCCTCCCTTCCCGAAAGCAGATCCATATAGTATCTGACAGGCAGGAGGGTTGCCGAAAAAAGCACTGTGCTCACCGCATTTTCCATGCATTGTCCAAGATTGTCCGAAGGATCGGTATTATAGAGTCTCAGGACAAAGCCCTCTCCCGGCTCATTCTTTCCGTAGATCATGTACTTTTCGTTCAGCAGCTCGTGAACATCCAGAAAAGATCTCACATCAAAGTAAAACTGCAAAACCGAATCATCATCTATCGGGTATTCCTTTGTAACATCCTCATATGTCCCGGCAAATCTTCCCGCGCTTACAGCCACATCATCCACTCCGGAGAATATGGTGTACCGTCCGGATGTCTCTTCTTCCAGTTTTTTCAGACTCCTGTCCAGTTCATTCAAATGCCGGCTCAGGGTCCTGCTCACACCGCGGAGCCTCTTTTTTATTATTGCAATATCCTTCCGCCTCAGAGCAGCGCTGTACATCTGCCTGCCTCTGTCGACGAGATTGTGAGCCTCATCCACCAGAAAAATGTACTCTCCCTTCCCTCCCTGGGCAAAGAATCTCCGAAGCCTCGCCTTCGGATCGAAAGCATAATTGTAATCACAGATCACACCGTCACAGAAAAGGGAAAGATCAAGCGCCAATTCGAAGGGACACACATTTTTTTCCGCAGCTGAGGTCCTTATCAGTTCAGTACTGTAGTCATCCCCTGAAGAAAGAAGGTTGAATATCACTTCATTTACCCTGTCATAATGCCCTGTTGCATACGGACATTTTTCCGGGTTGCACTCACAGGTCTCATTGATGCAGAACTTTTCCTTTGCCATCAGGTTAACGGTCTTGAACCTGAGGCCTCCCTTCCTGAAAAGAGAAAAGGTCTCGTTTGCCACCACGGCCCCGGCGTTTTTTGCCGTAAGATAAAATATCTTTCTGCTTTTCCCTTCTCCGATGGCTTTTATTGACGGAAAGAGGACGGCAAGAGTCTTTCCCACCCCGGTAGGAGCTTCAAGAAAAAGCTTCTTTTTGTGGACTATGGTCCTGTAGACATCCTGAGCCAGTTCCTTCTGGCCTTCTCTGTAACTGTAGGGAAATTCCGTGACACGGACCGAAGCATCCCGGAGGGCATTCCATTTGATCTCAAATTCAGCCCAGCGTTTATATTCTCCGATCAGATCATCAAACCACCGGGAAAGGTGGTCAAAAGAAAAATCATATTCAAAGAAACGGATGTTACCTTTACCGATCGAACTATAGGTCATGCGCACGCTTATCTCCTGAAGTCCCTCCTGTTCCGCATATATGTAAGCATAACACATAGCCTGAGCGAGATGTACCGGAACGGGTTCTTCCAGTTTTTCCACATCCGCGTACATCCCTTTTATTTCATCCACTGTTATTTTATCCAGGCGGACGATAATGCCGTCAGCCCGCCCGGATACAGCAATCTCATAAAAATCACAGTCGATATTTATGCTCAAAGGAACTTCCGAATAATAATCACTTCCCTGTTCTCCCTGGATCCTTCTGTGGATCCTGGCTCCCTCGAGCATTGCATCTGCCGCATTTACATGACGTCTGTTATCTATATCTCCGCTGCGTAATATGAATTCTACCAGATGTCTGACAGAGATCTCTACAACAGGTCGATCCCCGACGCTTCCGCTTTTTTCACGTCTTCCTTTTTCCATACAGATGACTGAACCTCACCGACATGAGCCTTTCTCAGATAATACATACATATACGGGACTGTCCGATTCCACCGCCGACTGTATACGGCAGCTCTCCTTTAAGCAAAGCTTTCTGAAACTCAAGTTCCGCTCTTTCTTCGCATCCCGCCTTTGTTAACTGACTCATCAGTGTATCCTCATCTACCCTGATACCCATGGATGAGATCTCAAAAGCGCAGCCCAATACAGGATAATCCACTATGATATCCCCGTTCAGGCTCCAGTCATCATAATCAGGCGCTCTTCCGTCGTGTCTTTGTCCTGACCTCAGCAGATCTCCTATCTGCATCAGAAAGACCGCCCCGTGCTCCTTTACCGCCTCATATTCCCTTTCTTTCGGTGTCTTCCCGGGATACCCGTCCTCCAGTTCCTGGCTCGTGACAAAGGTTATCTCCTCCGGGAGCAGAGGCTTGAAATACGAATGGTGCTTATACATATGTCTCTCTGTTTTCTTGAGAGCTTCATATACCAGACAGACCATCTTTTTCAGGACTTCCGTATTTCTCTCGTCCTTATTTATTATCCTCTCCCAGTCCCACTGGTCCACATAGAGTGAATGGAGATTATCCGTATCCTCATCCCTTCTGATGGCTGTCATATCGGTATAAAGACCCTCTCCATGCTCAAAACCGTACCTTTTGAGCGCAAGTCTCTTCCACTTGGCCAGGGACTGGACTATCTCCACATATTCACCCGATTCCCTGATGTCAAAGCCCACAGGCCTTTCCACTCCGTTCAGATTGTCGTTCAGGCCGGAAGCCGGAGTTACAAAAAGAGGAGCCGAAACCCTGGTCAGGTTCAGCTCGGCTGCCAGCGCCCTTTCAAAATAATCTTTCACTTCCTTTATGGCCATCTCGGTCTGTTTGATATTCAGGGGGCTTTTGTACCCCTCCGGTATGAAGATAGACATTGTTTTCTCCTTTATTATCGTTATCCGGATTATTATTTCTCACCAGGACAGCAGCTCGTAGCCGTCCTCTGTTACCACTATCTGTACTTCCCACTGTGCAGACAGGCTGTCATCATCGGTATAGACCGTCCAATCATTGTCCGAATCTATGAAAATATCGGCCTTTCCCATGTTGACCATGGGCTCTATGGTAAAGCACAACCCCGGGACCATCAGCATCTCGGTCCCCGGCTTTGAGACATAGCTGACCCAGGGTTCCTCATGAAATTCAAGCCCCACTCCGTGTCCGCCTATCTCCCTGACGACCGAATATCCCTTTGACCTGCAGAATTCGTTGACGGCATTTCCCATATCACCCAGAAATCTCCATGGCCTGACCTCTCTGAGGCCCACCTGAACAGCCTCTTTTACATCTTCCACGAGTTTCCTTGCCTTTTCGTCCACATTTCCTATCATATACATTCTGGAGCTGTCCGAAAAATAGCCGTCAAGGATGGTCGAACAGTCCACATTGATGATATCCCCGTCCTCAAGTATGTCATCGCTTGATGGTATCCCGTGGCAGACCTGGGAATTGACCGAGGTACAAACACTCTTCGGAAAACCCTCATAATTCAAAGGAGCGGGTATCCCGCCCATTTCCTTTGTTATCCGCGCAACCCAGTCATCTATCTCCTGGGTGGATACCCCCGCCTTTATATGCTCTGCAACATAATCAAGACAGGCCATATTTATTACCGCGCTTCTTTTGATGCCCTCGATCTGTTCAGGCGTCTTTATCAGCTTTCTGTCAGGGACCTTCTTTCCCTGCCTTTTGAACTCAGCTATCCTTGCGTCAAACTCCATATGGCAGTTCTTGTATTTCAGCCCGCTTTTGCACCAGCAGGGATCATTTCTTTCAAGTATCATCTGTCCTACCTTGTGTTCTGTCCTTTCCCTGTCTCTTCCTTGTATCGTTTTTCAAAAAGAAAAAGCACCCCGTCACGGCCGCCACAACTATCCAGATGACCGAGGTGGCAATTACCTTCGGAACATTCCTGGTCGCATAGAACTGCAGCGTCGTAAACTGCGGCGTTATGATCGCATTCTCCCTCAACCACACAAAAGGCGCTATATTGATATGTTCCGACCCCAAAAACATGATAAGCCTTTCCACGCCCACGACCAGAACAAAAAAGGCGGCAAAGGCTATCTTCCTGTTTTCAAACATATACAGGAACATAAACGCAAACACAAGCCCCGCCGCAAAAAGCGGGATCGAAAACAGCAGCGTCATCGCAAAATCCCCTATCACCGAAACCGATATGGCTCCGGCACTTATCTGAAATACAAAGGAGATGCCTATGAAGATAATAAAGGCAGCAGCCACGAGTAAAACCAGCATCACAAGACCCGCTGCAAGTTTTCCCACATACTGTTCATAACGCTTCAGTTTCAGATTTGCCCTGTTTCGAAGATACGGATCCGGATAGGTCTTCCCAAAGACCATGTCCGCTATGAATATCATCGTATAATAAGGGATCCAGAAGAAACTCCCCGCAAACATTATGAGATTATACGCCTGCGTTCCGTCATTCGTCCCGTACAGTATATCCCTGAAGGCCACCATGGACAGGTTTGCAAGTATCGTTACCGCAACTATTCCCGCAAGATAAAACCGACAATAGCGGCTCTTTAATGCATTTTTGACTTCCGATTTTATATATAACAGCATTTCTTTTCTTCTTTGATAATCTCCGGGAAGTGCTTACTCTTCCACAGCGTAATTCGGTGCTTCCTTTGTTATATGTATGTCATGAGGATGGCTTTCCTTGAGCGCTGCCGGAGATATCTTCACAAATCTGCCGTTATTACGAAGACTTACCAGATCCTCTGCCCCGCAGTAACCCATTCCCGAGCGAAGGCCTCCTATCAGCTGAAAGACCGTATCCTCAACAGATCCCTTGTAGGCAACCCTTCCCTCGACTCCCTCGGGAACCAGCTTCTTTGCGCCCTCCTGGAAATATCTGTCCTTGCTTCCGTTTTCCATGGCCGAGATCGAGCCCATGCCACGGTAAACCTTGTATTTCCTGCCCTGATACAGTTCAAACTCACCCGGTGCCTCATCGCAGCCTGCAAAGATCGAGCCCATCATACATACCGAACCTCCAGCCGCAAGAGCCTTTGTGATATCTCCGGAATACTTGATACCTCCGTCGGCTATGATGGGGATATCATATTTTTCCGCCACTTCATAGCAGTCCATAATGGCAGATATCTGCGGCACGCCTATGCCGGCAACAACTCTTGTGGTACATATGGATCCGGGTCCGATACCAACCTTTACGGCATCCGCTCCTGCCTCTATCAGATCCTTTGTAGCCTCGCCCGTAGCCACATTTCCGGCGATCACCGGAAGGTCGGGGAATGCATCCTTTATCATCTTTAATGCATTTATGACATTCTGCGAATGTCCATGTGCGGAATCAAGGACTACACAGTCAACCTTTGCCTTCACCAGAGCATTCACCCTGTCAAGTACATTGGCTGTGATCCCTACTCCGGCTCCGCAAAGCAGCCTCTCCTTGTCATCCTTTGCCGAAAGCGGATACTTGATCTGCTTTTCGATATCCTTTATAGTGATGAGACCTTTAAGATTGCCTTCATCATCCACTATGGGCAGTTTTTCCTTTCTGGCCTTTGCCAGAACCTTTTTTGCCTCATCCAGAGTGATGCCCTCTTTTGCAGTTATGAGGTTTTCCGAGGTCATGCAGTCCTTTATCTTTTTCGTGAAATCCTCCTCAAACTTCAGGTCACGGTTTGTTATGATGCCGACCAGCTTCCTTCCCTCGGTTATGGGAACGCCGGAGATCCTGAATTTTCCCATCAGGTCGTCGGCATCCTTCAGCGTATTCTCGGGAGACAAAAAGAAAGGATCGGCTATAACTCCGTTTTCCGACCTTTTTACCTTGTCGACCTCGTCAGCCTGATCCTCGATGCTCATATTCTTATGAATGATGCCTATACCTCCCTGTCTTGCCATCGCTATAGCCATACGGCTTTCGGTGACGGTATCCATTCCTGCGCTCATCAGGGGGATGTTCAGCCTGATGTTCTTTGTCAGACGGGTATGAAGATCAACTTCGTTCGGGATCACCTTCGAAAACGAAGGTACCAGCAGTACATCATCAAATGTTATTCCCTCTCCTATTATCCTGCTCATCATTCACTCCTTTAATATATGCTACAGAAACACTCCGGGTTACGATATCACAACTTTGCAAAGGTTTTGTGCGGAAAATGGCTCTTCATCGCATGTATCAGCTTTTCGTCCGGTTCCAGCAGAACCCTTTCCACATCTTCCCCGTTCCTTACTATGAGCACCCACACGGGTCGGTTTTCAAAATGAGAAGTAAAATCCCTTTCCCTTACCTGAAGGTTTTTGTACTGATCAAGCCTGTCCGACCCTTCCTCGGCAAAGATCTCCATCTTTTCAAGATCGTATTCCACGACATTTTTTCTTTTTTCCTTCGAAAGGATCTTGTCAACGGAAAGTGATTTTGAAACATACAGATATTCGAATTCGACATCAAGCGAGGGTAATAAAAGCCAGATACAAAGAACCAGTGCCGCAAACACCGCAAAAAACAACGGATTTATGATCAAGCCCGCTATCAGGCTGACCGCGGCAAGCCCGTAGGCTGCACCCTTTATCAGCGGCTGAAATCCAGCCGCCTTTCTTTCAACCAGGCATTCGACATAAAGATCGTCCATTTATCAAAGCTTCTTTCATTTAAAAATTAATTGTATTATTATAGCACAGTAAAATTATCATTGTAAACGAACTAAATCATCATGAAGCGGAGGCAGATCAAATGATATCTGACGAGATCAGGGAACAGCAGAAAAAACTGAAAGATATGACCTTGAAGGAAAAAGCAGGATATATAGCCTACTATTACAAGTGGCACATCATCATAGCCCTCGTCATCCTTTCTGTTGCCGTCTCCTTCATATACAATCTGGCAACAAAAAAAGAAAATGTTCTCTTTCTCGAGGTGATAAATTCAAATGTCCCGCTGGACGGGACTGGAGATCTGATCGAACCCTACAGGGAAAAGGCCGCGGACTTCGATCCCAAAAAACAGCAGATGACCGCAGATTACTGCTACATAGATGTAAACGGAGGAGATTATATGAGTATGGCAACAGACCAGAAGGTCACCGCCATGCTTACGGTGGGCTCCATAGATGCCATGATCGCTCCTCCGGCGGTGATCGAAAAATATAAGGCCACGGAATGCTTCACCGATATGCGGGAAGTACTTCCCCGGGACCTCCGGGACCGTCTGGAAAAGGCAGGGATAGAATATTATTACTCAAAAATAACAGATGTCAACACAAATACCATAACAGATGTGCCTATTGGAGTGATAATAACAAATACACCTGTTATAAAATCAGGTTTCACCGATAATAACGGCATCGATCAAAAATACTATCAAAGCGACTCCGGTGCCTTTCCCGTGTATACGGTCATGTATAATTCGGCCTATATGGACAGAGCCGTTGACTTCCTTTATTATCTCCTCGGAGACAGGTAAAATCATCGTTTACATAACTAAGTGCTGCAGTTTACATAATTCTAACTCAAGTTTACATAAGTCAGATTATCGCCCCGTAAGATGCATAAATACGGTCTTTTATTATTTCATATCTCCTCTATGGCCTCCTCTGCTGTACCGACTTCGATGATCTCTATTCCCCTGATCCCTTCAGCGTTCCTGTGATTTGCTTTTGGTATTATCACCTTTGATAATCCGAGCTTTTTCGCCTCATTTATCCTCTTGTCGCACATACTGACTGCCCTGACTTCTCCTCCCAGTCCCACTTCTCCAAAAGCCACCGTTTTTTCGTCAACCGGCGTGTTTTTGAAGGACGAGACAACAGCCAGCACCAGAGCAAGATCCGTCGCCGGTTCGTTAACCTTTAGGCCTCCCGCAATATTGACATAGGCATCGGACTGTCCAAGCCTCATTCCGACTCTTTTTTCAAGCACCGCCATCAGCAGATTCAGCCTGTTGAAATCCATCCCCGTTGCCTGACGCCTGGGCAGACCGAAGCTTGTGTCGCAGACCAGGGCCTGGATCTCGATCAGCAAAGGCCTTGTCCCTTCCATTATGCAGGTGACAACATTTCCGCTGCTCTTTAATGCCCTTCCCGAAAGCATATATTCGGACGGGTTTGATACCTGCCTGAGTCCGTCTGCATGCATTTCAAACACGCCTATCTCGTCCGTTGAACCGAATCTGTTCTTCACGGCACGCAAAAGCCTGTAGCTTCCCCGTATATCACCTTCAAAATACAGGACTGTATCCACCATATGCTCCAGAACCTTCGGCCCGGCAACAGCCCCCTCCTTTGTCACATGTCCCACTATGAAAACCGTGATATCAAGCTGCTTTGCGATCCGCATCAATACTCCGGTAGACTCTCTTACCTGTGAAACAGATCCCGCTGATGAGGTCACATTGCCGTTTATCATCGTCTGTATCGAATCTATGACCACGATCTCCGGGTTTTCCTTTTCGATCGTAGCTGTAATGACATCCAGATCCGTGTCACACAGGATCTTCAGTTCCTTTCCGAATTCTCCGAGTCTTACTGCCCTCATCTTTATCTGCGAAGCAGATTCCTCACCTGAGACATACATCAGCCTGTGCCCTTTGATGCTCAGGTTTCTGCACAGCTGGAGGAGAAGCGTGGACTTTCCTATGCCGGGATCTCCACCCACAAGCACCAGCGATCCCTTCACTATCCCGCTGCCCAGAACCCTGTCAAGTTCCTCTATATCAGATGAGATCCTTTGCCTTTCATCACTTTCTATCTCATCCAGGGTTACGGGCTTTGATCTTTCCTTCCCGGAAAATGAGGGACCTTTCTTTTCCTTTTTCACTGCCGGTTCCTCGGTCATGGTATTCCATTCCCTGCAAGCCGGACACTGTCCAAGCCATTTCGCGGATTCAAATCCGCAGTTCTGGCAAAAAAACACTGTTTCCTTCGATCTTGCCATATTATCTGCAAAAAGCCGCGCCTGATCCTTCAGGCACGGCCCTCTTCCTTTCTTTTAATATAATAAAATCCTATGCTTCCCTCACTTCCACATCTACCAGCCCGCAGCCCTCGAGCTCCACGCTGACGGAAAGCTTTCCGCCGAGATTCGTCTTCATCCTTCCGGCATCGCTCCCTGACACCAGAACCTCATATTCCGTATCCGGCTTCAATCCCACAGTGATCTGTGCATCACTTGCACCTTCAACCAGGAACTTCATCCCGCTGTCAGTTACCACAAGATTGTTCACGCTGGTTCCGGGGACCGATTCATAAACCAGTTCTCCGTCAGATTCCAGCTTTGTGATGTCCTTAAAGGTCTTGACCTTGAGACTCTTTCCGTTAAATCTGAAATCCTCCAGCTTTTCCTTTGCCTGAAGCTCATGGTTTCCAAAGCTTAAGCTGCCGTCTGCTTCACTGTGTAAAAGATCCTTTACTATCGACATTTTCGTACCCTCTCTCAGAAAAAAAGTTAAATGCCTGCTTACTTAATTGTATCACGATTTATGACTGATTGCACTTGGGAAATATCTTTCCGTCCTTGTAAACTATGGTTACGGTGCTGCCCTGTTTTGCGTTGCCCTTCAGTACCTCTTCCGACAGCGGATCCTCGATCATATTCTGTATCATCCTCTTTAAGGGTCTGGCTCCGTACTTCCTGTCCGCCCCCTCTTTTACGATGAACTCCTTTGCCTTCGGAGAGATCTTCAATGTGATATCCAGTTCCTCCTTCGCTCTCTTTATGAGGTTCTTTGAAAGCAGAGTGACGATGTTCTTCATATTATCGTCGTCAAGCGTCCTGAAAACGATGATATCGTCTATACGGTTGATGAACTCCGGCTTGAATATCCTTTTAACCTCGTCCATCACATCACTCTTCATCTTTTTGTAATCACCCTCGGCATCATCACCGCTGTCAAAGCCCAGTTTTTTGGGATCTATTATCCTTTGGGCTCCGGCATTTGAGGTCATGATGATCACCGCATTCTTGAAGCTGACCTTCCTGCCCTTCGAATCCGTGATATGTCCGTCATCAAGCACCTGCAGCAGAACATTAAAGATATCCGGATGTGCTTTTTCTATCTCATCAAAAAGCACGACCGAGTAAGGATGTCTCCTGATCTTTTCGGCAAGCTGTCCTCCCTCGTCAAAACCCACATATCCGGGCGGTGATCCTATCATCTTTGCAACGGAATGGGATTCCATAAACTCCGACATATCAACTCTGATGAGCGAATTTTCCGATCCGAAAAGTGCCTCGGCAAGAGCCTTTGACAGTTCCGTTTTCCCCACTCCGGTAGGTCCGAGGAACAAAAACGACCCTACGGGACGGTTCGGATCCTTCAGTCCGACCCTGCCTCTTTTGATGGCCTTTGCGACCAGTGAAACCGCCTCATCCTGTCCCACAACACGGCCATGAAGGATCTTCTCCAGCTTCATCAGCTTTTCGTTTTCCTTTTCGGTCAGCTTGCTGACAGGTATCTTTGTCCAAAGCGATACAACATCGGCTATATCATCCTCCGTGACCATCAGGTCCTTTTCCTTTTCGGAGTTCTCAAAATTCTTTTTCAGCCTTTCGTATCTGGCTTCCTTTTTCTGCTGGTCACGGTGTATCTCTCCGGCTCTTTCCTTGGATTCCTCCATGGATTCAAGCTCTTTCTTCATATTCTCCATGGCCGGCGGAACCGTCATCCTTGATATACGGAGCCTGGATGCAGCCTCATCCATTACATCTATCGCCTTGTCGGGCAGGAACCTGTCATTGATATACCTTGATGACATCTTCACCGCCGCTTCAACGGCTTCGGGGCTTATCCTGAGACTGTGATGCTCCTCATATTTATCCTTTATCCCCATGAGTATGGAAACAGCCTGGGCTTCCGTAGGTTCCTCAACCGTTACGGGCTGGAACCTCCTTTCAAGGGCCGCATCCTTTTCTATGTATTTCCTGTATTCGTCTATGGTGGTCGCGCCTATCATCTGGAGTTCACCGCGGGCAAGCGAGGGCTTCAATATATTTGAAGCATCTATGGCTCCCTCGGCTCCTCCGGCTCCTATGAGGGTATGGAGCTCATCGACAAAGAGGATGATATTTCCGGCGCTTATGACCTCAGCGATAACCCTCTTTATCCTTTCCTCAAATTCACCCCTGTATTTTGAACCTGCGACCATACCGGAAAGATCCAGTGAAACCACCCTTTTCCCTATCATGGTCATGGGCACGCTCTCTTCAACGATCTTTACGGCAAAACCCTCCACTATAGCAGTCTTCCCGACACCGGGTTCTCCCACAAGACAGGGATTGTTCTTGGTTCTGCGGCTTAAAATCTGGACAACCCTTGTGATCTCATCCTGTCTGCCTATCACAGGATCAAGTTTTCCGGCCCTTGCAAGCTCTGTCAGGTCCCTGCTGTACTGATCAAGCATGGGAGTACCGTTCTTTGACGAGGCTTCCTGCCTGCTCCTGTAATAGGTACCCGCCTCTTCTCTTGCCTTTGAAACATCCTCTCCCATGGCAGTGATGGTATCCATGTAAAGCTTCTGAATATTCACTCCCAGCGTGTTCAAAAGCCTCACGCCTGCATTCTCACCTTCTCTGAGCATTGCAAGCATTATATGCTCAGTCCCTATCTCAGGTGCCGAGAATCTTTCGGAAAGCTCTCCCGCAAGTTCCAGCACATGTATCGCTCTCGGAGTCATCCCGTCCCTTTCGGCAACGGAGGTAGTCAGCTGCTCCTCCTCAGGTGCTATCAGCTGTCTGATGAGCTCTATCACATTGGTCTCATGCACATTGTTGCCTATGAGTACCTGTGCAGCAACTCCCGTGCCTTCTCTCAAAAGTCCCAGAAGGATGTGCTCACATCCTATATAATTCTGTTTTAGCTCCTTCGAACTCTTTTTTGCCAGCGAAAGAGCCTTTTTTGCCTGTTCTGTATATTCCTGAAACATATAAACTCCATCCGTTCCGGATCATATTCAAAAGATCCCGCTTTATTATAGACATATCTCTCCTTCATATACCGTTTCGGCAGGTCCCGTCATATACACATGACCATCATCGGCATATTCAATCTCCAAAACACCGCCGGTTAGTTTAACAGCAGTTTTCCGGTCTGTCAAATCATTCAATACACAGGCTACCACACTGGCACAGGCACCTGTGCCGCAGGCAAGAGTCTCGCCAGATCCTCTTTCCCACACCCTCATTTCGATATGGCCGCGGTCATTTACCTGTACAAATTCCGTGTTTACCCTCTCCGGGAATATCTCATCCGATTCAAAAAGAGGCCCTGTCTCTTCCATCTCCAGATAGTCAACATCATCCACAAATACAACACAGTGGGGATTGCCCATGGATACACAGGTGATCCGGTATTCCTTTCCTCCGATCACCACGGGTTCAGATACTATCTTTTCTCCGGTCAGTCTCACCGGTATCTTTTCGGGATCAAGCTCAGGTACACCCATATCCACTCTGACGGTCTTCACCTTTCCGTCCACAACATTGAGCTTCAGGATCTTGATTCCCGCTCCGGTTTTGATGCTGACTGTATCCCTGTCCGTCATTCCCCTGTCATAAACAAATTTACCCACACACCTGATGCCGTTTCCGCACATCTGTGCCTCGGAACCGTCGGCATTGAACATATGCATTTCAAAATCCGCTTCATCACAGGGATCTATGAAGATCATCCCGTCAGATCCGATACCGAAATGTCTGTCACTGAGTTTTAACGCAAGCTCCGCCCGGTTTTTTACTTTTTCCGCTGCTCCGTCCACATAGATATAATCATTTCCGCAGCCCTGCATTTTTGTGAATTCCATGGCAACCTCCTTTTTGTTCCGAAAAAGTTATCAAAGGTGCCCACAGGTCTTGTGACCACATGAACACCTTCGTCTTGATACATGTTTGCTTATATCCGTACCGTTTTTACCATGCAGCCCTCAAATTCGCAAGTTCGGCCTGCTGTCCGGCATTGGGCATCATCTCACTTGTGGCATTGTACAGGATATATCCGCTGTATCCCAATGATGCCGCCTTCTGAGCCTGCAGGGCCAGATTGTTGTTTGCCCGCGACCATCCGGGGTCACCTGCAACCGGGCTTCCGCACCTGTAAAGCGCCATACCCACATACATCGGTATGCCGGTCTTGTTGAGGCCTCTCCACTGTGCCAGCCTCTGTGAAGACATAGGCACATTTCCTCCGGCTCCGTAACTGTCCGTCCAATAGATCTGAGGTGCGATATAATCAATATATCCCGGAACCGAAAGCCAGGTCACGACATCGGCTCCCATTCTGAGGTTGTTCTCCACATTTCCCTGGGGAGCGATACCAAAGACCTTTCCGTTTGCTGCACAGACCTGATGAACCTGGGCGATCATGCTGTTCAGGTTTGCTGCCCCCAGAGGCGGGAAATAATCATCAAAATGTATACCGTCCACAGGATATTTCGTCACTATCTCAGTCACCCCCGCTACGATATTGGCATTGTTCGCAAGGGCTGCATTTCCTGCATATGCTCCGTTTCTGAATCCATAAGGATTTATCCATGCATGAAATTTCAGACCCGATGCGTGAGCGATCTGCACCATATCAGCCAGAGGATCAAACCCCGGGTTTGCGCCGTTCAGCATCTGTGTACTCCAGGGATAGATATTTGAAGGATAGATCGCATCATTGTGTGAACGAACATGCACAAACACTGCATTGCCGCCGTTTGCGGCAACAGTTGCACATATCGTCTGGAAACTCTGGTCAAAAGCGCCCTGAGGCTTTCCTCGAAGCATCGTCTGTATGTCAAGGAACGAAACCCATGTTCCCTTTACCGCCGCTGCCGCCGACACCTCTTTTGTCTGCATCTGTGATGCCCCCATGAATACAAACACCGCTGCAAGGAGCATTGCCGTTATCTTTTTGAAGTTCTTCATATTCTCATCCTTTCCTTATATTATTATTTCCTTTTGTATTCTCCGGAGATATCATGATCTCCCTTTCCGTTAACCTGCAAAATGCCGGTTCCCGTCATCTTAAATCCGATGCTTTCCTTTTTGTCCTCCGACTCCCATGATGCCCCGTCTTTTTCGATCAGCGCCAGTCCCGAAAGGATGGCTTTATCCTTTTCATATACCGTAAATTCAAAGGACGAATCGTCAGCCGGCAGCAATTCTATGCTCAGATCTCCCTTTGAGAACTTTCCGTCCCAGCTGATATCCCTGAACCTGCTGTCGGTCTTTTCATAATAAGGAAACTCGGAAAAATCCAGAACTCCCTTTTTCAGGGGATCATACACCTTCACTTCACCGGAAAACCCGTCAACGGCAAGGATCATATCCATTTTGTTACCCTCAGGGTCCTTTACAGTATATGTATAATAACCGCCTTCGTCAATCTCGATACTGTCCCTGTATTCCGCCCTGCATCCGCTTCCGGCAAGGGCTTCCGTCATGAGATTGTCAGCATCTTCCTTTTTTATTATAAAGGCCGGTACTTCCTCTTTTGAACCATCCCCGTCCTCAAAGGATACGACTTCCGGTCCCTTCTCATCTTCACCCTCCTGAGTTTCGGCATCCAAAGTAGTCTCCTGTTCTGCTTTGGTGCATCCAGAACCCAGCATGATGCAGAGGGCAAGGAGGATGAGGATTCCTTCCTTTTTCACTCTTTTCATTTATATCCCCTGCTTTCAAGCACAGCATCCGCTATGGCTTTTCCTGCAGCCTGACGGTTTGAGGAATCAGCCAGTTTGCTGTGATCTCCG
Organism: uncultured Lachnospiraceae bacterium; assembly: GCA_947166195.1. Taxonomy (GTDB): domain Bacteria; phylum Bacillota; class Clostridia; order Lachnospirales; family Lachnospiraceae; genus NK4A144. The sequence goes on along the minus strand of CAMVDF010000003.1, from coordinate 17,504 downwards.
TCTATGAAGGCCACTTCGACTATCATGCCGGTTATATTCTTTGCGGCAGATCCCCTGATGACTCCGTAGTAGTCTCCGTTGTCTCCTGTCCTTGTCTTGACACCGCGGTTTCCTGTTCCGATGGCTGCAGTCACATTGCTCAGTATCCTGTTTGCCAGCGCATCATCATGGTAGGCCGTGATGGATTTCCACACCTCCGTACCGGTGCCTCCTCCCGAGTTGCAGTGTATGGATATGAAGAGATTGCAGCCGTTTGAATAAGCGATATTCGGCCTGTCACCCACGGTCAGATAGGTATCATCACTTCTTGTCATCACCACCGGGACATTGTATTTTTCAAGCTCGGCCTTCATTGCATAGGCCATGTCAAGGTTGCAGGTCTTTTCCAAAAGTCCGTTATTTGTTGCTCCGCTGTCACTTCCGCCGTGTCCGGCATCTATACAAACCTTGAGTTTGCCGTCACCCGTTCCCACCGGGTTGACCTTTATGAGGGCTTTATTGCTGTCTATTCTCAGACCGCTGATGCTTATCCTTCCCTTTGCCTGAACATATACGTCATTATTCCACTTGGTCATGGCAAGCTTTCCGGTCACCTTTGCCTTGTCAAAGGTGAAATACTTCTGGCTTGGCGCCAGCCACTCCACATCCTTTATTGTAGTGCTCTTCGGTCTGAAGGAGATGGGAACCTTCTTTGTCTGTCCTACCGTAACCTCAGTCTTGTCGACGATTATCTTTGCAGGCAGGATATATGTGACCTTCTTCGGTACACCCAGAACATATCCGTCCTTTTCCTTTCCTCTGCCGTATTTTTTCGTGGTCGCACTGTAATATACGGGAGTGACCACATAGACCACCTTGTCTCCGTGATAGAAGGGCAGATTCTTGGTCAGCTTGCTCCTGAAGGACTTGTAGGATTTATACTTTCCGTCCTTTTTGGTATCATCCAGTTTTTTCTTTGCCTGCTCCTTGGTGTACAGAGTCTGCGAAGTGTAGGTCTTTTCAAAGGAATCATCCGTATTGGTCCTGTATTTGTAGACCCTTCTTTCCACCATATATGACAGCGGCGTATTCTGGGTGAAATCCGCGGAATGCTCCCAGGTGAGATATCCGTCAGGATAATAGGTATAACCCTTATCTACCGCAACCTTGTTCAGCTGGGCCTTCAGATCCTTTACTCCCGTAGGCCTTCCCGAATCCTCCTTTACGGCAGCCAGTCCCCATTCACCCGATGAGAAATAGGAATCCTTTCTGTATGCCGTCACCTCAAATCTGTAGGGTTTTCCAACCAGATCCTGATTTATCTTTCCCTTTTTGGGATCGAGGTTTCCTCCCGATCCTCCTTTCCAGGTATGCTTTCCGGCCTTCTTGAAGGTCTTTTCAAGGACCTGCGTATTGTTGTTTTCCACGTCATAGACACGAAGCCGGTACTTTGTTGCTCCTTTGACTGCCTGCCAGGTGACATATATCTCGTTCATATTCTTGGGCGTGGTAGTCAGTTTTGGAGCTCCGACCTTTGTTGTGGCCGTTGCCATCTTCGGGTTCTTTGTGATATGCCTCTTTCCGTTTTTGGGCTCCGCATAGAACACATAGGTATATCCATGTTTCAGACCCGTCACGGTAAATTTCGTTTTTGGATCATTGTTGCTGTCTTTTTCTATCTTGAAGGTCTTTCTCTTCCACTTGGAATCCTTGTTGGAGTTTTCCGAAAGAGCAACCCCCTTGTGGGTCATCACTGCCCTGTAGGAGATCACCATCTCCTTTGCGCCCGTCACGAAATCGGTGGAAACCGTGACCTGATTGTAGTTATCCACATTTGCCGAGATCGTGGTCACATCACCCATTTGCGGCTTTACCGAAACAAAATCTCCCTGAGCACCCGTAATCTTGTCAAGCACAACTCTCATCTTGAAATAATAAGTGACCTCGGGAGAAAGCCCCTTCATCAGGTATACATATGAAGGATGGGACACTGTATATTTCAATCCGTTCAGGCTGACGGGCTTGTTTGCCGCAAACTCGGTGAGATTTGCCACGCTTCCGTTCAGATCCTTGCCGGTGATGGTTGCCACCACCTTGAATCCCTTTGTGGGATTGGTGGATCTCAATATCTCATACTTGTATTTTGCATACTTCTTTGCAGAACCTATGGGTATCACATCACTTGAAAGCTTTTCAAATGCAATGGCTGCCTGATTATATCTGGCCGTGCCGCAGGATACAATGTACGGTGCGAAGGGCTTGCACTTTGCCTTCAGGACATTTGATACCGCCGAGCTGACCTCGATCCTGCCCGGAAGCACGGCTCCGTCCTCTGCAAAATCCACCACGCTGCCCTTCACATAGGCCCTGTAATGATAGGTAGTATCCGTATCAAGCGGTCTGTCGGTGATATAGACCCCCTCCGCCGGGATTATCACTCCGCTCTTTACAGGTTCACCGTTATTTTTGTAGGTCAGGGGCGATGCCTGCTTTGTTCCATAATATTCAAATTCATTTATCTTATCATGTGAGATACTTATAACCTTGTCGTCAAAATCATTCTTCTTTCCGGTCAGGGATCTTTCAACCACATAGGTACTGCATCCTCTTATCTTTGAAAATCTGTAGTCAAGACTTGAATCATCATGCTGTCTTGTGGAAAGCGCAAGGCCTGTAGGCGAACACATCCTGTAGGAAGGCTCCTTTGCCATTCCGTATTTCAGGTCACTGTCATAGCCTATGACCGTAACCTTGTAGATATAGGTGCTTCTGCCTTCACGCCCGGCTTCCTTATCCACAAACTTTCTTGCAGTCTGCCCGAACTGTATATCGGACTCTTTGTCTTTCTTCTTGGATTTGTTTGCACCGTTGAGCAGGATCCAGTCCTCATTTACATCATCATATCTGTAGATCATGTATCTGGGCTGGTCCATCTTTTTTTCGGAAGCAGTCTTTTTGCTGTCCTTCTTTTCCTTATTCTTGTAGGTCTTTGCCGCCTTCCATGTGATGGTGACAAATCCCTTTGCATTCAGCTTCACCGAAGATATCACGGGGGCCGTCAGGCCGTTCGATGTCCACTCATGCTCCTTTTTTACGACCGTGATATTACCCGAAACAAGCTCCACCGAAGCAAAATTGTTTACATTCTCATTCATCGAGCCAAAAATCTTGTCTTTCCCTTTTTTATTCAGTGAGAACTTATTCTGACTGGTAGTAACCGTATCTCCGGAGATAAGGCTTGTGGGGTCCCAGTCAAAGTAGGTGGCATCAAGAGCCAGGTTTTTTGAAAGGGTTTCAAGCGTATCCTTTCCGGCACCGGGAGTCTCGATGACAAAGCCCTCCCTTTGCTGCTGTGTTACCTTCTTTTTGTCGTAGTTTTTCCTGAAGTTCTTTGACCTGATGATGAGATTTGTCGAAAGAACCGTCAGCTTTCCGGCAGAAACGGTCACTCCTCCGGCATAGTTTGCCGATATGGCCGACACATCGAGTTTTACATACGATTCTCCCGCTTCAGTCTGCTCTCCCGTTACCACTATACGGTCCAGGTCGTTCTGATTTCCGCTGGGAGAATAATCATAAAGTTGGCCGCTTACCAGATATGGTTTGCCCGTTACCCTCAGGGGAGATCCGTCATAATACTTGCTGGTTCCGTTGATCGATACCGAAACGGCTGCTGCCTTATTGACGCTCAGAAAGACGACCGCGTTGGCACTGACCTTTCCGCCCTTTATCGCATCTACCGAAACTGCATATCTGCCGGCGTTTACGGCACTGTTTGTGCTTATCGTAAAAGGCTTTGCAGATGATGTTACGTCCAGGCTGTTTTCCGAAATGTGTCCGTTACGAAAATCAGCTTCGGTGTAATCGGTGGGAAAAAGCTTTGTTACGGTCTCATTCGCACTTATTATCCATGCCGAAAAAGTATACCCTTCAGTCCTGTTCGCACTGATATATACGCCGTGATCCTCTCCGTTATAGGACACCGTATCCCCGCTGACAAAAAGCTTTATCTCATCATCGGCTTCCGCCGGTTCCTCTGCTTCGTCATCCGAAACCTCTTCCTTTGCAGGCTCCGTATTTTCCGATACCGTATCGGAGCTGACCTGTTCAGAGCCTGTGTTATCTGCCGGCTGCTGCTCCGAAGGCTCCGCCTCCCCGGTATCCTCAGATACAGGTTCACCGGTCTCTTCTGCCGGCTCTGCAGCATTTTCACTTTCTTCCGTAACAGGCTGCGTCTCTTCGGCCGACGGAGGTTCGGTCACATTTTCGGATACCACAGCCGGGCTTTCCGGTACCTCCTCTGCCAGAGCAGAAGCGTTCGATCCGAATATCATTGAAAGTGCCAGTACCATTGCCAGAACCGATCTGAATCTTTTTCTTCTCATAATAAAAACTCCTTGGATCTCCTCAAAAATTTTGTCTTTCCTAAAAATGCCGGGCTGCACCGGACGACAGACGCCGCAAAGTCCCGTCACAGCCGAAACTGATGTATATATGGTGGTCAAACTCCACCCTGACAACAACATATAGTGAAACTATAGCATAGATTTACATAATAAGCAAACATAAAATTTCTCTCCTCATAATTATTCTGTCTGACACGCTGATTTTTCGGGGTTTGCACACTAAACGGCATTCTGTCCGTTCGATGCCGTTTTATTGTAAAAAAGACAAGTTTCAACTATAATAAGAACATCTTTTTCGGAGGTATATTCAATGGATTTTGATGTGATCATTATAGGCGCCGGTCCCGGCGGAATATTTGCCGCATATGAGCTGACAAAAAATGACCCTTCCCTGAAGGTCGCCGTTTTTGAAGCCGGTCACTCCCTTGAGGACAGAAAATGTCCCATAGACGGAGTGAAAGTCAAAAACTGCATCCACTGCAAAAGCTGCTCGATAATGAGCGGTTTCGGCGGTGCGGGAGCTTTTTCCGATGGGAAATACAATATCACAAATGATTTCGGCGGCACCCTCCATGAGCACATAGGCCGTGATGAAGCAGTGAAACTCATGGAATATGTGGATACCATCAACCTGGCAAACGGAGGTGAGGGTACAAAGCTTTATTCAACCACAAACACCGATCTGAAAAAGGTGTGCATGCAAAACAAGCTCCAGCTCCTTGATGCATCGGTCAGGCATCTGGGGACGGACATCAATTACATAGTTCTCAAAAACCTTTATGCAAGACTCAGTGAAAAAGCCACGTTTTTCTTTATGACTCCCGTGGAGAGCATTGAAAAAACAGACGACGGCTTCATCATACATACAAAGGACGAAAAATACGGGTGTAAAAAGTGCATAGTCTCAGCCGGAAGGATAGGCAGCAAATGGATGGAGGAGACCTGCAAAAGCCTCGACATACCCACAAAGTCGAACAGGGTGGATATCGGCGTCAGGGTCGAGCTTCCCGCCGTGCTTTTTGCCCATCTGACGGATGAACTCTATGAGAGCAAGATCGTTTACCGTACGGAAAAATTTGAGGACCGGGTCAGGACCTTTTGCATGAATCCTTACGGCAGTGTTGTTACAGAAAACACAAACGGCATAGTCACTGTCAACGGCCACAGCTTTGAAGATCCCGAAAAGAGGACGAAGAACACGAACTTTGCCCTGCTTGTGGCAAAGCATTTTTCGGAGCCCTTCAAGGACAGCAACGGATACGGGGAAAGCATCGCCAGGCTTTCAAACATGCTCGGGGGCGGCGTCATAGTCCAGCGTTTCGGAGATATCATCAGAGGCAGGAGAAGCACGGCAAAGAGGATCAGTGAAAACTTTGTCACCCCTACCCTCCAGGCAGAACCCGGAGACTTAAGCCTTGTTCTACCCAAGAGGATCATGGACGGAATACTCGAGATGATCTACGCTCTCGACAAGATCGCTCCCGGAACCGCAAATGATGATACCCTTCTCTACGGTGTGGAGGTGAAATTCTACAACATGGAGGTTGAAGTAAACGACGATCTTGAAACAGCCTACAAAGGTTTATATATCATCGGTGACGGAAGCGGAGTGACACACTCGCTTTCACATGCATCCGCCAGCGGTGTTTATGTGGCCCGAAGGATCCTCTCGTGAGGCTTTCATGACAAAAGTCTGAAGCCGTGATACAATGAAAAATATTTTTCACGCGATACGAAAGGTTAAACATGCCTGAAAATACAAATGATCAGAATAATAAAACCGAATACTGCTCGATCTGCAGGAGAAGCGACAAGGATGCCGGCAGCATGTTTCATCTGCCCGGAGGCATCAATATGTGCAGCGACTGCATGAGGACCTCTTTGGAATCCATGTCCCGCTTCGGCTTTGCAGATCCCTTCAACACTCAGGCGGCAGCGCAGCCAAAGGAACAGGAAAAGACGGACGGACCGGAAGGTGAAAAAACAGTAATAAAGGAAAAGGCCTCTGCTGAGGATATCAGTGTTGAGGAAACCGTTCCGGATGAAACCCCTGAAGAGGAAACGCAGGAAGAGGAGACACAGGGAAATCCCGGCGCCGGATTTTTCGGGATACCAAACATACAGTTCCTCAACCTGTCGGATTTTGGCAGCCTGGGACTGGGCGCTCCAAAGCCAAAGGCAAAAAAGAAGGATCCCGATGCCCTGAAAAAACAGTTTGATCTGTCAAAGATCCCCAAGCCGCACAGGATCAGGGAAATGCTTGATGAATATGTGATCGGACAGGAGCATGCAAAAAAGGTCATTTCTGTTGCGGTCTACAATCATTACAAGAGAGTGAACGCCGATCTTTCCGATACAAACAAAAGGGAGATCGAAAAATCAAATATACTCATGATAGGACCCACGGGCTGCGGAAAGACCTATCTCGTCCAGACTCTTGCAAAGCTTCTTGACGTTCCTCTTGCCATAGCGGATGCCACCTCTCTCACTGAGGCAGGCTACATCGGAGATGATATCGAATCGGTTGTCAGCAAACTTCTGACCGCTGCCGGAAACGATGTGGAAAGGGCCGAATGCGGGATCATCTTCATAGACGAGATCGACAAGCTTGCCAGAAAAAAGAACGCCACCACCCGTGATGTGAGCGGGGAAAGCGTCCAGCAGGGCATGCTCAAGCTTCTCGAAGGCTCCGTCATAGAAGTCCCTGTAGGGGCAAACAGCAAAAATGCCATGGTCCCCATGGCAAAGATAAACACAAAGAACATCCTGTTCATCTGCGGAGGAGCCTTCCCGGATCTGGATGATATCATCAAACAGAGGCTCCGAAAGGAAACCTCCATCGGTTTCAATGCAGAGCTTAAAGACAAGTGGGACAAGGAAAAGAACATCCTGCAAAAGGTCACGGTAGAGGATGTCAAAACCTTTGGCATGATCCCCGAATTCGTCGGCAGGATGCCCATCATCTGTTCACTTGAAGGACTGAATGAGGACGCCCTTGTCAGGATCCTGAAAGAACCCAGAAATGCTATCACGAAACAGTACGAGGCATTGCTTGAGATGGATGAGGTGAAGCTTGAATTTACGGATGAAGCCCTTCATCTGATCGCAAAAAAGGCTCTGGAAAAGGAAACCGGTGCAAGAGCCCTTCGTGCGGTGATCGAGGAATTCATGCTTGATATCATGTATGAAGTCCCGAAGGATGAAAATATAGGCCGGGTGATCATCACCGATGAATTTGTAGAGGGCAAGGGAAGCCCGGGCATCGTGATGAGAGGCGGCTCGCAGGATTCCGTCCCGAGGATCGGCTATGCGAACGGGTGAATTTCTTGCTCTGTCGTCGGCTGTAGCGATAACAGACTGCATAATAAAATCAAAGATAAAGGAGCCCCTGATAACAAAAAACAGGGGCTTTGCACATAACAGACTCGACGATCACCAGTATGTCGTTGCTGCAGTTTCCGCCATACTCACGGTTTTTTTTGCAAAAAGAGCAGTCTTTGGAAATGACAGATCCGCGGGAAGTGCCCTGATACTCGGCGGGGCACTATCAAACACCTACGAGAGGATCTTCAAAGGCTATGTGACCGATTATATAAAGATTGGCAGCACGGTATATAACATCTCGGATTTTGCCATATTTGCCGGAGCGTTCATGATCGCTCTGAAAAGTTTCAAGGAAGAAAAGGAAGTATGAAAATGGGAAAGATAAAAGCAGTTGTATCACTTGGACATGACGCCCTGGGATATACCACTTTGGAACAGTGGGATGCGGTCAAAGAAACAGCAAAAGCCCTGGCTGACCTTATCGAGGATGATTACGAACTCATCATCACTCATTCAAACGGACCTCAGGTCTCGATGATCCACAAAGCGATGACAGAGCTTCGCAGGATATATCCCGATTACACCCCTGCCGCAATGTGCGTATGCACCGCCATGAGCCAGGGCTATGTGGGATATGATATCCAGAACTCCCTCAAGGCAGAGCTTTTAAAGCGCGGAATAGACAAATCCGTTGCCACGATACTCACCCAGGTTACTGTTGATGCCTATGATGACGCCTTTTATCACCCGACGAAAAAGATCGGCAGGCATATGACAGCCGAGGAAGCGGCCATGGAGGAAAGAAAGGGAAACTTCACCGTCGAAGATCCCGGAAAAGGATATCTGAGAGTTGTTGCCACTCCCGAACCGCTGCATATAGTTGAGATCGAGGCCATCAAGACTCTTTCGGATTCCGGTGCCGTCGTCATTGCCGCCGGCGGCGGCGGGATCCCCGTTATAGAACAGAACGGAGCCCTGCGCGGAGCATCCGCAGTCATCGAAAAGGACAGCATCGCATCCCGTCTTGCAGTAGATACGGATGCAGACATGCTCATCATCCTCACCGGAATAGATTCGGTAAAGATCGATTTTGAAAAAGAAACCGAAAGATCCATTGCCATGATGAGCACGAGTGAAGCAAAAAAATATCTCGACGAGGGACAGTTCGGGGAGGGCACCATGAAGCCCAAGATCGAGGCAGCCATAGCCTTCCTGGAAAAGAGGCCCGAATCAAAGGTACTTATCACCTCTTTGTCAAAAGCCCGGGAAGCCATAGAGGGCAATACGGGAACCACCATAATCAGATAAGGTATACAGCATGCTTTTTACATCCTTCGGATACGCCCTTTTTCTTCCTGTGATATTTTGTCTGTACTGGGCGGTCCCTCATAAATTCAGATACATCATACTGACAGCAGCCTCTCTCATCTTTTACATGTTCGGAGGACCGGCCTATGTCCTTCTCATCCTAGCGGATGCTTTTATCACCTATGAGGCAGCTGTCATTCTTGAAAAAACGGAAAGCAGGAAAAACAGGAAAGCCGTCCTTGTCACGGCGCTGATCCTGTGTATACTTCTGCTGGCATTCTTTAAGTATTTTAACTTCACCCTGGAAACATTTGAAAAGGTCTGCAGCTTCCTTTCCATCCCGGTCCAGCCCTTCACAAAAAAGATCCTGCTGCCTGCAGGCATATCTTTTTTCACCTTTCAGGCCCTTGGATATCTCATTGATGTTTACAAAGGAACGGTAAAACCGGAAAAAAACTTCATCCGATATCTTCTCTTCGTATCCTTTTTTCCGCAGATCATGTCAGGTCCCATCGGCAGGGCAAAAGAACTCATGCCCCAGCTGTATGAAGAAAGACACTTTGACGAAAAACGCGCCTCGGAAGGCCTGCGACAGATGCTCTGGGGCTTTTCAAAAAAACTGGTCGTGGCAGATACCCTGACACGCTATGTGGATGTGGTATTTGACGACCCGACCCGGTATTTCGGACTGACACTCATCATGGCCACGGTCCTTTTCACCTTTCAGATATATTGCGACTTTTCCGGATATTCGGATATTGCCATAGGGACCGCAAAGCTTTTCAATGTCGATCTGATGACAAATTTCAAAAGTCCCTATTTTTCAAGGAGCGTGAAAGAATTCTGGAGCCGGTGGCATATCTCTCTTTCCACATGGTTCCGTGACTATGTATATATTCCTCTGGGCGGCAACAGATGCTCCGAAAAAAGAAATGCCTTTAACCTGATGGTGACCTTTCTGCTTTCAGGCATGTGGCACGGTGCCAACTGGACCTTTGTCCTCTGGGGCGCCCTGCACGGCATCTATCAGATAACAGAAAACTTCTGCCACAGGCATCTTGCAAAAAAAGAATACAGGACCATGAAAGAAAAAGATATCAAACGATCCATACCCTGGAATATCGGACACTTCATACTTACCTTTGCCCTTGTTTCCTTTGCCTGGAGTTTTTTCAGGGCAGACAGCATAGGGGACATCGCCCACATCATCACCCATATGGCAAGGGGACTCGGACATCCCGTAAATTCCTACCTGATGATGCTCAACAATATGAATCTCTATAACAAGATGGTCCTTCGGCTTTTCATCTACATAGTCATCCTCATGGCTGTGGATTTTGCAGCCCTGAAGACCGATATATACGCCCTTTTCGGGAAACTAAAAATGCCCGTCAGATGGGTGATATATGCCGCTTTGACCACCTTTGTGATAGTTGAAGCATTAAACGGCGGAACCACACAGCAGTTCATTTATTTCCAGTTCTAGGTACCGGATATGAAAAAGTTTATCATCAAATGTATAATATTTGCCCTGATACTCGGAGTCATCTTTGTGCCCTTCGCGGTATTTGTCGACCCCTACAATATCTTTCACGCATCTGCTCCTAGACAGAACGGTGTGGAGCCGAACAAAAACTATGTGAAAATGAAAAATGTTCTGGAGCACCCGGATAAGTTTGACTCCTTCCTCTTCGGTTCATCGAGAGTCGGTTTCATGGATGTGACCCTGATGGATGACGGCACCTATTATGACATGACCTATTCCGAGGGCCTTCCCGCGGAACACCTGGACAATCTGAAGGTCATGATCGCCCATGGCATCATCCCGAAAAATGTGACCATAGGGCTGGACGATATATCCTATTTCGTGGATCCGGATATCCACAAGGGGCAGCTTTTCAGGCTGAACTTTCCCTGGCTTGGAAAGCCTTCCGAAAAGGTTTCCTTTTACCTGAGGTACTTTGACCTCAAAACCCTTTTTGATTCACTGGATGCTCTCGGAAAAAACCACTACAAGGATCCCGAGTACACCTGGCGGATGTTAAACACCGGCACGGAAAATCTGAAGATCATACCGGAATTCAACGCAAATGGCGCTAAAGCCTGGTGGTCCGATTATTATTACCCCAGAGAAGAGGTTCTCGATGAGATAAAGGAGATAAAAGACCTCTGTGATCAATACGGTATCCATCTGAGGTTCTTTACCAATCCCATGCACGCCATGACCTACGCAAAGGATATGGACAACGGGTATCTTGTTTTTCTTGAAGAGCTTGCCGATGTTACCGATTATTGGAATTTTTCCGGCTTCAACAATGTGACCCTGAACTACAACAACTACTATGAGACTTCCCACTATGACGCTGACGTGGGAGAAAAGATCATACAGGTGGTCTACTATGACGGCACCGAGGAGGATCTTCTTGCACAGGGCTTCGGAGTATATGTCACAAAAGATAATGTGGATGATCTCATAAAAATATTAAACGAGCAGGCCGTAAACTTCGACCTGCCCGTAAATACCTACTCTGCAACCTTCAACAAAACCGATGATGAGGATGACTGATCTCAGGTATCCGATTTTGCACCCAGCTTCACGGTATGCTTTTCTTCGGCATAACCGCCGTCCTTCTGGGTCTGGATGGTTATCTCCACCTCGTCTCCGGCTTCATAATACTCCATGAGATCCTTCAGTTCTTCCATGCTGCTCACGCTCTGTCCGTCAAACTTTGTGATGATATCACCTTTTTCAAGTCCGGCTTCATCGGCAGGAGAACCAGCTTCCACCTGTGCCAGATAAATGCCTTCCGGCATATCATAGGTTTCTGCCACATCACGCGCCACCGCTACTCCTGCGATACCGAGATATGCCTGCTTGCCCTCTTCCGCCTTCTTTTTGGTGGTCTTGTTCATGAGTTCTTCTATGATGGGCTTTGCAGTGGAAATGGGGATCGCATACCCCATACCCTCTATTCCGTTTCCTCCGGCCTTTGCCTCATTTATTCCTATGAGCTCACCGTCGATATTGAGCAGTGCTCCTCCCGAATTTCCGGGATTTATGGCTGCATCTGTCTGGATCAGGGCATGCTCGCCGTTATCAAGTTCTACCGTACGATCCAGTGCACTTACTATTCCTGTCGTTACAGACTGTCCGTAACCCAGCGCGTTCCCTATCGCTATAACAGGTTCACCTACAGCCAGACTGTCACTGTCACCCAGGGTCGCAACCTTTATCGCATCTATGGTATTCTGTGAAAGAGATCCAAAATCCACGGCGATCACCGCTATGTCAGCGGCCTTGTCCTGTCCCTTGAAATTGGCCTCCGCCACACTTCCGTCCACGAACTGTACCGAAAGTGTCGTGGCATCCGAAACCACATGCTCATTTGTCACTATCAGGAGCTCATCATCATTTTCACCTACGATGATACCGGAGCCAGATGCCTCGCTCTTGCTCTGTATCTCCTGTCCAAACCAGGTCCGTCCCGTGATCACCATGTCATTTGTAATGGCAACGACAGCCGGTGTCACATCCGCTGCAACCTGTGTCACATCAGTTACCGTGGACAAGGTGGAGCCTGCCATGGTCGGAGAAACCTTCCTGCCGTTTACGGTATTCTCCGTCGTAGTAACTCCGGATCCTGATGCATCCGCCGTTTTTGATTCGGTCACCGTAACGTTCTTTGCCGTCAGCGAGGATCCCGTCAATGTATTTACCAGGTAAAAAGCACCGCCTGCGCAAAGTCCGAATATCAGTCCCAGCGCAACGCTTACCAGAGCCTTCGCAAAAAACCCCGGCTTCTTTTTCTGCTTTTTGGGGCCCTGAGTCACGGACGGTCCCTCAGGAATGTGCACTCCAGCTCCCGATGTACCCGTATACTGATAGGAAGTATAGTGGGGTCTTTGAACTGTCGGCGTACTCTCCGTGATGTCATCTCTTCTTTCATTATCATCTTCATACATAAAAATCACCTTCTTTTCAAAAATATCCTGTTCAATAACCTGATCTGAAAACAAGTATATTTTTTAATTGTGTTTTAATTGTGAAGAAGATATATAGAATCTGTGATCAACTCAGAAAGCCTTCAGCTCCTTCCACATCTCATCGATCTCATCCGTAGTCTCTACGGGAAGGTTTTTGTATATCTCACAGTTTGCAAGCTTCTTTGACGGGGGCACCAGCGCCTCTGACGCCTTTTCCTCGTCAGTCAGCGATTCATTTATAGCCGTGACAGGCGATGAATATCTGACTTCTTCAAAATTCGCCCTTGCAATATCCTCCCTGCACAGGAAATCCAGAAACTTCTTTGCCTTGTCCGTATTTGTGCATTCATTTGTGATCCCCCAGCAGTCTATCCAGATATTTGTCCCTTCCTTTGGTATGCAGTAGGACAGAGTCGGATCCTCCTCGCAGGCATACAGCGCCTCCCCGGAATAAACGACTCCGGCAGCCGCATTTCCCGCCAGGATCTCATCCCTGACCTCGTCCACCAGATATGCCTGTACATCCTTCTTCTGGTCAATGAGGATCTTCTGTGCCTCCTTCAGTTCCTTATCATCGGTAGTGTTCATGGAATAGCCAAGATATTTCAGGGCGGCCATAAATGCATCCCTCATACTGTTCTGCATGATGATGTCTCCGGAGTGGCTACCGTCAAAAAGCGGTTTCCAGGAATCTATCTCTCCGCCTGTTTTTTCAGGATCGTACAGGATCCCGACCGTTCCCCAGAAATAAGGCATCACGTGTTTATTACCCGGATCAAAATCAGAAGCCATTTCCCAGTACTCGTCCCCGATGCCTTTTGTGTTATTCATCGTGGAAAAATCGACTTCCGCCAGTTCTCCCTCATCCATGAGCCTTTGAAGCATATACTCTGATGTACACAGCACATCATATTTGATCGCCTTGGCCTTGTATTTTGTATACAGCTCCTCGGGTGTGGGCACCTCCTCATAAACCACCTTTATGCCTGTCTCCTTTTCAAACTGATCCAGCACGTTCATATCTATATACATACCGTAGTTCAGCACGGTGATCGTATCACTCTGCTTTCCCGCACATCCGTATAATAAGAACGCTACAGTCACTGCCGCCATAAGTACACTGACAAATTTCTTCATTTCCTTTTTCATCCTCATTCTCTCCGTTCTTTTGATGAAATCCGGATTGTTTCGTGCTTCGCACTTCCACAATCCGCCCCACCGACAAGCAAGCTTGTCGTGTGGATGGACTTTTGACCCTGATATCATTACATTACCGAATTATAACTTTTTGACATACACATCACAATACACAATATCTTGTATAATTGACAAACAGACTGTATCAAGTTATAGTGTTTAATAGTTTTGTAACATTTAAGGACGGAAAAATGGCATCAGGAAGACGCAAAAAATCAAAAAAAAGAAAGCAGCGCACCATCCTGCTTTTCTTTGAGATAATCACATTTATCGGACTCATCGTGGCTCTTTTTCTGGCCCTCAAATGGGACCGGGTGGACAAGGAACAGCTTTCCGAGAGCGAGATCTACTATAATGAAGAACTCATCGCCAAGATGGAGGAACAGGACAGTACCACCTTCAAGACCATGAAGGGCTTCAAAAACATAGCTCTTTTCGGCGTGGATGCGGGGGAGACCAGGACCGACTCCATCATCATCGCATCCCTGAACCAGGAAAACGGCAACATCAAGCTTTGTTCGGTCTACAGGGACACCTATCTGAACCTCGGAAACGACACCTATAATAAAGCCAACTCCGCCTATGCCTATGGCGGCGCGGAGCAGGCCATCAAGATGCTCAACATGAACCTGGACATGAACATAGATGATTACATCACCGTGAATTTCCAGGCTCTCGAGGATGTCATAAATGACCTTGGCGGAGTGGAGATAGATGTCCAGGAGGTGGAGATACCCTTCCTGAATGATTACCAGACAAGTATCGTTCAGGGTCTCGGCGGCGGCAAGCCTACCGGCGAAAAGATCATTCCCGTGACTACTCCCGGCCTTCAGACATTAAACGGCCTGCAGGCCACAGCCTATTGCAGGATCAGATATACCAGAGGCGATGATTTCAGGCGTACCGAAAGACAGCGGGCAGTACTGCAGCAGATAGCACTCAAGGCAAAGGCATCAAATCCTGCAACCCTCAATCAGATAATCAATGATGTTCTTCCGAAGGTAAAGACAAGTATGACGGCCTCCGAGTTTGCGGAGTATGCCTCGCGTGCGGCAACCCTCAACGTGGTGGACACAAACGGTTTTCCCTTTGACAGGGTTACCGGAAACATGGGCAAGGCCGGCAGCAGCGTTGTGGCCGATGACCTTGAAAACAATGTCATAAAGCTTCATCAGTTCTTTTTTGATGAGGCAGGCTATGTTCCCACAACCATGGTCAGGGAGCTGAGCAACAAGATAAAAAATGACCGAAGCAGCTACGGAGTATGACAGAGCATGAACGAATGCGTGGATATAGTCATACCGGTCTACAGACCGGGCGCGGAATTCACTGATGTCATCAAAATGCTTGTATCCCAGGATATCAGGCCGCGAAAGATCATCATCATGAACACTCTGGACGGGGGAGATGATACTCTCCCTGATCTGTCTTCATTTTCCGTCAGCATAGAGATCCACAATATCAGAAAAGAAGAATTTGATCACGGAAAGACGCGCAATGAGGCGGCATCGTACAGCGATGCGCCTTATCTTGTATTTATGACTATGGATGCCGTTCCTGCAGACGAAAAACTAATCAGCAGCCTTTTGAAACCCATGTCGGATGAAAAGACTGCAGTATCCTATGCCAGACAGCTTCCGAAGGAAGGATGTTCAACTCTTGAGCGCATCAACAGAACCTACAACTATCCTGCTTCAGACAGAAAAAAGGGACTTTCAGACCTCGAAAACCTTGGCGTGAAGACCTTTTTCTGCTCAAATGCCTGCGCCTGTTACAAAAAGGAAGTCTTTGACTCTCTCGGCGGCTTCGTGAACAAAACCCTCTTTAATGAAGATATGATATATGCTTCAAAAGCCGTGAGAGCCGGCTACTTCATTTATTATGCATCATCTGCCAGGGTATACCACAGTCACGACTATACTCTTTCCGAGCAGTATCACAGAAATATCGATCTGGGGATGTCCCAGGCGGAACATCCCGAGGTGTTTGAAGGCATATCCTCCGAAAGTGAGGGTATGAGATTTGTAAAGACGGGGATGAGGATGCTTTCAGATGAGGGAAAGCTCCGGCTGGTCCCGAAATTTATCCTGTTCTGCGCTGTAAGATATCTCGGATTCAGAAAAGGAAAAAAACTTGCGCGGCTCAATAGGCATTCTTGTTGATGAATCCCTTGAACAGTGTCATGAGCATTATCTTGAGATCAAACATCATGGTCCAGTTCTCTATATAATAGATGTCATATTCTATACGCCTCCTGATGGAGGTATTCCCGCGAAGTCCGTTCACCTGGGCCCACCCCGTAACTCCCGGTCTCACCTGGTGTTTCACCATATATCTTGGAATGGATTCCTTGAACTCATCCACAAACTGAGGTCTCTCGGGCCTCGGTCCCACTATGCTCATATCCCCTTTAAGGACATTGAGGAACTGGGGCAGTTCATCCATGCTGGTCATACGCAGTACCCTGCCCACTTTTGTGACTCTGGGGTCGCCCTTTACCGTCCAGGCCTTTGCCTCCCTGTCAGGTTTCTGGACCTCCATGGATCTGAACTTGTACATCCGGAAGGTCTTATTATGCAGACCCACCCTTTCCTGTGAAAAGATCACCGGCCCGGGGGATGAAAGCTTTACCGCTATGGCAGATATCAGCATGATGGGCGAAAAAAGGATCAGCATGAACACGGAACCTATGATATCCACCAGCCTCTTTGCGATGACATTCATGGTATTGGTGAGCGGTACATGCCTGATATTGATGATGGGAAGTCCGTCCAGATCCTCCATATAGGGCTTTGAAGGAATGACCCTGTTGTAATCGGGAATGAATTTGGTATGTACCCCGCTCTTTTCACAAAGACTGACTATCCTCTCAAGCTTTCCGTATTCATCAAGGCTCAGGGTTATGGCTATCTCGTCCAGTTTGTTTTCTGGCAGGATGATGTCGAGGTTTCCTATGCTGCCCAAAACCTTGACTCCCTTGTACATGGTGCCGGCTTCCACCCTGTCATCGAGTATCCCCCTGACCACATAACCCCATTGGGGATTGACCCTGATCCTGTTTATATATTCCTCAGCGGATTTTGAATAGCCGACCAGGAGCACATACTTCAGGTTGTACCCTTTTCTCCTGATGAAACGAAGCAGATACCTGACGGCGTTTCTGACAAAGGTCTCTCCGGCGACATTTACAAAAAAGAATATCGCGATCATGGACCGCGCAAAGTCGGGCTGGTTTATGACATAAAGTACTGAGATGAATCCGATGAGAAGGATCGCATTCGCATAGACTATATTTATGAATTCCCT
>CAMVDF010000002.1 GCA_947166195.1 uncultured Lachnospiraceae bacterium | reverse complement strand
TTTATTATGCTTGAGGTAAGAAATGTAAAAAGATCCATGCCGGATTACGATAAGGGTGCTGTCTGAATCTGCCCTGAATTGAATGAAGCATCTGTTTGTGGTAGAATCGTAAGATACATCAAGGGGATGAACAGATGAATATAGAACTTCAATGTTGTGCTCTTTTTATCATAATTTCGATCTCTGTCATGTTCCTGCGGGAAAAGAAGCTCGATCTGATGAATCGTAGGCTTTTTTTCCGTGCGATCTGCGCATGCTTTGTCTGCCTGATCTTTGATATCCTTTCGATCATCCTGATCAATCTGACCGTACATCACGGCTTTGATCCGTTCATCACACGGCTTGTCTGCAGGATCTACATCATGCTCCTCGTTCTTCAGGGATATTTCGGATATGTGTATGCATCAACGAGCCTCCTTCCCCGTGACCAAACGTGGGCAAAATGGGTCCGTATCATCTCGCATTCCATATTCGGGACAGGTGAGTTTCTGATGCTTGTCCTGCCCATCGGATATGAAGCATACGGAAGGGTGGTGTATTCATACGGGCCTTCCACCTATGTTGCATATATTCTTTCCGCCATTTATATCCTCTCAACCATAGTCACGGTAATAGCCTACAGAAAGGATATGCCGGGCAGGAGGATCGTGGCCATGCTTTTGTGGCAGGGGATATGGCTTCTTGCGGCAGCCATACAGTTTGTCAAACCCGACCTGCTGCTTGTGGGATTTGCATCCTCCTTTGGTATGGTCATTCTCTATATCCAGCTTGAAAATCCCAGCGAGTTTTTTGACGGATCCACAGGTCTTTTTACCACAAATGCGCTTTCCGCCTATGTGCGTGATAAATACAAATTTGGAAAGCGATTTTCCATGTTCACGGCAAAGATCCATTATCTGACAAACTATGTTGATTACGCCATGGAGCAGGCCGCCGTCATGCGTACCTCACGTGCGCTCATAGCCCTGGGACCCGAGCCGGCGTTCCGTATCGATGACGACACGTTCTGTGTTGTCTATGATGACAGGGAGCGTATGTTTGAAAGGGCAGCAAATATCAAAAAGCAAAAGGACGGTGTGACCGATCTGCCTGCAAAAGGAACTTATCTGCTCATACCGGACAGTCTTGAGCTGAACGGACCGGATGAGTTTTTCCATTTTCTCCATACATATCTTGAAAGCGAACAGGAAATAACGGTGGCTGACGAGGGGCTCATACGGAAGCTTCGCGATCAGAACAGAATAAAGGAACTGATCAATGATGCCTTAAACGAGGACAGGGTGGAGGTTTTTTACCAGCCTTTTTACAATGTCAAAGAGGACCGTTTCAATGTGGCAGAGGCTCTGGTGCGTATACGCCGTGAAAACGGTGATATAGTCCCTCCCGGCGAGTTCATACCGGTTGCCGAGGAGAACGGGCAGATCATCCCCCTGGGTATAAGGGTGTTTGAAAAGGTGTGCCGGTTCCTTTCAGGCGGCGAAGCGCAAAAACTGGGGTTGGAGCAGATTGAGATCAATGTATCGGCTGCCCAGTTTGATTTTGAGAACCCTGCAAGCTTTATCTTTGATAATATAGAAAAGTATCAGGTGGATCCCCGGAGCATCAACATAGAGATCACGGAAACCGCTGCGGCAAAAAACCACGAGATCATGATCCGCAACATGAACAGGCTCATCGATAGAGGTGTGACGTTTTCTCTGGATGATTTCGGTACCGGCCGTTCAAACATTGATTACTTTGTGAACATGCCGGTAAAGATCATCAAATTTGACAATTCCTTTACAAAGGGATTTTTTGACAACGAAAAGACAAAGCATGTACTGACGGGTATGATGGATATTCTTCACAAAATGGATATGAGCATCGTCGCAGAGGGCATAGAAACCAAAGAACAGGTGGACGCGATGGAAGACCTGGGCGTGGAATTCATTCAGGGATTTTATTTTTCAAGACCTGTGCCGGAAAAGGATTTTCTGGCGTTTCTCAGATCAAGGAATCAGTTGTCGTCCTCGTAGGTCAGGCAGGCAAGGATGCCCTGCTCTATTATCATCTTTTCGAGATCTTCGTAATTAATTTCCTGCATAGCGTACCTCCATGAGAAAGAATTTTATTACACTGTATGTATCGGCAGTTTTGACTCAAAACTAAAGGAAGTACAGCATAATAAAAGAGACGGCCTCAATGGCCGCCTCTATTATTTTATTCGGATATCAGTTTGTGTAGTTGTCAAAATACCCCTGAACAAGCACGACGGGTGTGCCCTTGTCGCCCGATCCCGAGGTGAGGTCGCAGAGCGAACCGATCAGGTCGGTGAGCTGGCGGGGAGTAGTTCCCTCGCTTGCCATTTTGCCTACAAGGTTTGCATCCTTCTTTTTGATGCTCTCTGAGATCGCATCCTTTAAGGCCTGTCCCGAAAGATCGGCAAAATCGTTGTCTGCCAGATATTTGAGCTTGAGTTCGTTGGGTGTTCCCACAAGTCCGTCTGTGAAGGCGGGAGAAACGACAGGATCTGCAAGCTCCCATATCTTGCCCTTGGGATCCTTGAATGCTCCGTCACCATAGACCATGACCTCCACATGCTTGCCTGTCCTGTCAAGGATGTTCTTTTGGATATCGAGCACGAGCTGTTTGCACTCGCGGGGGAAGAGCTTGACCTGCCCTTCGGTGGCTTTGTTTGAACCGAGAAGCCCGTACATCTCGTTGCATCCGCTTCCGTTTACGGGTGCGTTCATGATCTCGTCAAGGCCGAAGACCCTTTCAGCTCCGGCAGCCTTCAAAATCCTCTTTGTCCTTGCTCTGGTATGGATGTCGCAGTTTATCACATTTTTTGTATAATCAAGGATGGCCTTTGCCTGATTTGCAAATATTATCTCGACATCGCAGCCGGTCTCCTTTATGAGGTTGCTGTAATATTCGACATAGTCAACACCGGTGAACTCATGCTTGATGTAGCCGAAAAGCTCACGGTACTTTTCAAGAGAAAGTACATCGCTGTACGGATTGACGCCGGCCTCATCTATCTTGTCGAGGCTTACCAGCTCATTTCCGACCTCGTCTGAGGGGTATGAGAGCATGAGGATGATCTTTCTGGCCCCCATCGCTATGCCCTTCAGGCATATGGCAAAACGGTTCCTTGAAAGGATGGGAAAGATGACACCGATCGTTTCACCTCCAAGCTTTGCCTTCACATCGGCAGCTATATCATCGATAGTGCAATAATTTCCCTGTGACCTGGCAACGATGGATTCCGTAACCGAGATCACATCCCTGTCCCGAAGTTCAAAGCCTTCGGACTGTGCTGCTTCTATAACACAGTCAGTTACTATCTGCGAAAGATCATCCCCCTGCCTGATGATGGGGCAACGGATGCCTCTCGATACAGTTCCTACTTTTCTTTCTGACATGAATTACCTCCCCGGGATATACCCTGCAAAAATTTCCGACCTCTAGGTGGTCAGCATTAATGATTATAATAGAACATCACCCATAAGTAAATCGGTTTTGGGATACAGCATTTTTTTGATGAACCGGACAGACTGTGTTATTGTAAAAATAAAACGAAAAAGGGGCAGTGATATGGAAGAGAAGATATGCGGCAGCAGTGTAATAAAAACGCTTGCGCAAACCTATAAACAGCTGTACATAGAGCCGTCGGATGATGCTCTTGAAAAGTACAGGGGTGTGGTGCTTCGGGGGGAGGAACCGGAAGAGTATGATCTTTCACATTTTGCCACATCCGACAGGGATACACTTGAATATGCCGGGACATCTGCAGGAAAGGTGATGTGCATCACACTGTATGAAAGACAGGATTTTATTACCTTTTTGCGTATAATGGGAAACCGCTGCGCAAAGGTGGACATCCCCGATACCCAGGGAGCCTCCATACTTGACGGCGTGATAAACTGGAAAACTATAAACGATCACAGGGAGGAGTATTTTTCGGAAAACGAGGGAGCATCAGATTCCGGATGGAACGAGGAGTTCAAGCGTTTCACCTCGGACAAAAAGAATTATACTGATGCCCTGATCATCCTGTCTGTGGGACCGTACAGCAACACACCGGCTTCATCCGTGGGGATACCGGAGGACGAATGGATCCCGAAATCCCATACCATCAGGAAATATCACGAGTGTACACATTTCATCTGCCGCCGGAAATATCCCGAAAAAAAGGATGCCATATGGGACGAGGTCGTTGCAGATGCGGTGGGGATCTATGCTGCTTTCAAAAGACCCGATACGGATATGGAAAAGAAATTCCTCGGCATAGAAGGGGATCATTACATAGGAGGACGGCTTGAAAACTATGTGGAAGCAGACACGGACGAGGAAAAGAAAGAAGAACTTGACCGGCTGTCTGCAAGGATCTCAAAAGTGCTCGAAGAGTTCGAAAAGATCATGACGGATAATAAGGGCGTGCCGCCTTTTGAGATGGCGGTTATACTTGAGGAATCAATGGACGGGTTGTGGAAAAAAGACTATAATTGATCATATCGTTAAAAACGGGGGAGATATGGCAAAAAGCACGAAAAAAGACGGAAAGGTAAAGGTCATAACCTACGGGACCTTTGATCTTTTTCACGAGGGGCACAGAAGAATACTGGAAAGAGCAAAGGCTCTGGGTGACTACCTCATAGTGGGTGTTACCACAGATCATTACGATGAGTCCAGAGGAAAACTCAATACCGTTGATTCCATCATCACCAGGATCGAAAATGTCAAAAGCACCGGATATGCGGATGAGATCATAGTGGAGGATCACGAGGGCCAGAAGATAGAGGATATCCAGAAATACGGAGTTGACATCTTTGTGGAGGGCTCGGACTGGGAAGGATACTTTGATTATCTGAAGGCTTACTGCAAGGTAGTCTACCTGAAAAGGACTCCCGATATCTCATCAACGCTCGTCAGAAAGGACAGATTCCGCATCATCAGGATGGGGATAGTTGGCACCGGCAGGATAGCTCCGCGTTTTTTTGATGAGTCCAGATATGTTTCCGGAGTCCAGGTGGTTTGCGCCTATAACCCCTGCAGGGATGGGACTGTTGACAGCTTCAGGGTCAGGTGCCAGTGCAGGGTACTTTCGGGAGAATACAAACGCTTTCTGTCAGATGTGGATGCCGTGTTTGTCGCATCTCCAAATGAAACACATTATGACTATACGAAAAGAGCCATAGAGGCAGGAAAACATGTTCTCTGCGAAAAGCCTCTGGCCTTTACCGTAAAGGAATCCGAGGAACTCTACGCACTTGCTGAGGAAAAGGAAGTGGTCCTCATGGAGGGTGTCAGGACGGCGTATCTGCCGGGCTTCCAGCAGCTTTTGAATGTGGCGCACAGCGGAACGATAGGAAAGGTAGTCGATGTGGAGGCAGCCTTCACCAGGCTTGCAGATCCAAGGTCGAGGGAAATGACGGATTTCAGATACGGCGGGGCTTTTCTGGAGTTCGGCTCCTACGGTCTGCTGCCGGTATTCAAGCTTTTGGGTCTTGATTATAAAAATGTGATAATACAATCGATAACCGACAAAGAAAACGGTATAGACAGATACACAAAGATACAGCTTGAATATGACGGTGCGCTGGCAACGGCGAAATCGGGAGCCGGTGTGAAGTCAGAGGGACAGTTGATCGTTGCCGGAACACAGGGATATATACTTGCCCAGTCTCCCTGGTGGCTGACCAGCTCCTTTGATGTCAGATATGAGGATGCAAACAAGGTGGACCACTACGAGTCATCCTTCAAGGGAGACGGCTTCAGATACGAGATCAGCGAGTTCATATCAAAGGTGAACGGCACCGGCGGCATCACCTACAAGCTGACTTCGGAGGAATCGATAGCAATGGCGGATATAGTGGAACGCTTCATGGAGACCAGAAAAAAATGATCAGGATAGGCATCATCGGCTGCGGACGCATAACAGAAAGATTTGTCCATGACATGAAGGATAATAAAAGCGCGGTGATAAGCGGCGTATACAATCCCCATCCGGGAAGTGCCGAAGCCTTTGCGGGAAAACACGGCATATCATTTTGGACACAGGATATCGACAGGCTTTTTGACAGATCTGATGCTGTATACATAGCAGCCCCCCACAGGGAACACGTCTCATACACAAGGTTGGCTCTGGATCGCGGAAAGCACGTGCTGTGCGAAAAACCCCTTTGTTTTTCGGCAAAAGAAGCAGCAGAGCTCTATGATCTGGCAGGATCAAAGGGGCTGGTACTTCTGGAGGCAGTCAAAACGGCTTTTTGCCCGGGATTTTTGAAGCTTTGTGAAACAGTCCTTTCCGGAAAGATCGGAAAGGTAACAGACATAGATGTGGCTTTTTCAAAACTTACACCTGTAAACACAAGAGAATTTGAAGACAGAAAATACGGTGGAAGCTTCACGGAACTTGGAACATACGCACTTCTTCCGGTATTGAGATTTTTTGGAACAGAGTACAGACAGCTTAGGTTTGACAGCGTGAAAGCACCGAACGGACTGGACGGGTATACAAAAACTACACTTGTATACGATGGGGGAGTCAGCGCGACCTGCAAGACGGGACTTCTTGCAAAAACAGAAGGAGAGCTGGTAATAGCAGGTACGAAAGGTTATATCTATGCCAAAGCACCTTGGTGGCTGACCTCGCAGTTTGAGATCAGGGGAGAGGATCCTTCAAAAAAGGAGATCATCGAATGCGAGTACAGGGGTGCCGGACTTTGCTATGAAACAGAAGTTTTTTGTGACCTGATAGAAGGAAAGAGGTACGAAGACAGGAAGCTGCTTGAATCGGAATCCGTTGCCAGAGCAGGGATAATGGAAAGATTCCTGGAAAAGAGAAAGGAGCAGGACCTGCCTGAAGCAGATCTCAAAGCCGTTGGCATCTGGGGACACAGAGGTGCAAGCTATGATCATCCCGAAAATACCATTCCCGCCTTTGTCGCAGCGGCAAAGCTTTTCGGGATCAGAGGGATAGAGACCGATATACAAAGAACAGCAGACGGGCAGATAGTCGTATTTCATGATGAAACCCTTGACCGGGTCACGGAAAACGGCAGAGGGAGGCTTTGCGAGCATACGCTTGATGAGCTGAAAGCCATGAAAATGAAGGGAACGGATGACCCGGAGGCCGTGATCCCGACATTTTCGGAATTCCTTGATGTGATGAGACCATATTGCGAATCGGACGGGCTTTTATTAAATATAGAAATCAAGACTACAGTTGTAAGATATGAAGGTATTGAAAGGGAAGCTCTTGATATCGTAAGAAACAAGGGTATGGAAAAATATATAATATGGTCATCCTTTCTTGCAGATTCCATACGCATTATAAAAGAGACCGACCCGTCGGCAAAAACAGCGATGCTTGGATGTGATATAATTGATGTGAAGTCTTTTGGGGATGCCGTTTGCTGTAATGATTATCATCCCTGTGATGAGGGAATGAGCGGTGTTTTTGAGGAGGAGTATGAAAGACTGCGCGACTCCGGCAGATCGGTGCGTTCCTGGACCGGACAGGAGCCGCTGTTTGTGAACAGAAATGAAAGACGGATCCCTTCATACGACCGGAGAAATCTGGCGTATTGGGGAGTTACTGATATATTTACAAATGTTCCGGAAAGATATTTATCATAGGTTGGAAGGACGGTTATGGAATTCGGATTACAGTACAACATCCATGTTACGAAAAACGAGATAAGGGAGAGCGGATTGAAGATCCTGGGAGCGGAATACAGAGAACTTCCCTTTGCGGGAAGTGCTCCGGTGATCAGGATCGGATGCTTTGAACTTGAAGCGGCATTGCTTGAAGGTGCTTTGGATGAGCTGCACATGAGCGGCGTGAAATACCTTGTCATCGAGACCATCGGATTGAGGGAAGCTTTTGAGGCAGAGCGTCTCAAAAGGATCCTGGTAAAGCATGCGCCGATCCTGCAGGAAAAGGAGATCGGTGTGTGCATTGAAAACGGTTATGTGGTGGAGCGCGAAAGAGTTTACCGCGGAGTTCTCTCGGACGGAGGTACACTGGCCCGTTTTGTAGATGAGCTGAATGAAAAATCCGGAACGGAGATCTTTCGGGCTGCATTCAATGTTGGCTGTGCCGAACTGCTGCTTCTGCGGGTTTCCGAGCATGCAAGGGCTCTTGGAAAGCGGACAAAGGTCATATATATCAGCGAAAATGACGGAAGGGATGACCTGAGACAGTTTCCCTTCACCTTCACATTCCTTAAAGGGGCACCTCTGGTCAACTGGTACAGGTTCACCGGCTATTATATGAGAGAAAATCCCGATGTATTTTGCATAGGAGATATCAAAGGAACCTTTGCCGCATGTCCGAAGGAGCTGGGGAGGACCTATCTGAACCTGTTCGCGGCCATCTGCAATGAGTGGGAATATCATTCAAAAACTCCGGAAAGGCTCGCAGACAGGAGTCGCAAACTCATACTCTTCGGTGCGGGCGAGATGCTCTTTTATTATATGAAAGAGTGGGGAAAACAGTATCCGCCTGCTTTTGCGGTGGATAATAACAGCGCTCTGTGGGGAAAGAAGGTTCACGGGGTAAAGGTGGAGTCTCCGGAAAAGATACTCGAGATCCCCGAAGAAGAACGAAACGTGGTGATATGCAACCTGCAGTACCTTGAGGAGATAAAAAGCCAGCTTGAAGGAATGGGTGTAAATGCTGAAAGATACAGGAGAGACTATTTTGACAGATAAGAGGATCAGGATAGGAGTCCAGACAAAGGGGCTTCTCGAAGAAGATTTAAGCGCGGAAAAAAAGAACGAAAAGAGGACAAGGGTAAAGCTCACGAAAAGACCTTTTCAGATGATACGGAACGCAGGCTTTGACTGCGTTGATTTCAATCTGGATGCATTTTTGAAAAATAACGATGTATATGCCGGAAAGGTCGGCGGCTTTTTTGAGAAGAGCACACAGGAGATACTTGCCTATTTTGAAAAATACAAGCAGTATCTTGATGAATGCGGCCTTGTCTGCTCCCAGATGCATGCCCCCTATCCCGTTGAGATAGAGGGAAAGAAAAAGCAGAATACATTCATGAAGAGCGAGGTGATCCCCAAGTGCTTTGCTGTGGCGCAGTATCTGGGGATACCCTATATGGTGATCCATTCAAGCAAACTGAGGGATGGAAAGAACGGCAGTGTTGAAGGTGAGATCGCGGCAAACCTGGATTATTATGAGACTCTGATCCCCTTCATCAAGACACACGGCGTGAAGGTATGTCTGGAAAACCTCTATGGCGGCAGCAGCGCCGGGATCATTGAGGGTCCCTGCTCCGACCCCTATGAGGCACTTTCATATATTGAAACTCTGAACGAAAGAGCGGGTGAGGAGTGCTTTTGTTTCTGCCTCGACTCGGGACACCTGAATCTCGTTAAAAGGAAATTTAAGGATTATACTGCGGTTCTCGGAAAACATATCAGGATACTTCATATACATGATAATGACGGTGTGGGAGATATACACCAGCTTCCCTTTACCTTCAGAGGCACAAAGGGGGAAGGCTACGGTGTAGACTGGGATGAATATATTGAAGCACTTCGAAGCATTGATTTTTCAGGGACACTCAGTTTTGAAACCTATCCCGTCATGAGCAGCTTTCCTGAAGAACTGCATCCGGCGGTGCTTCGCACGATCTGTGAGACAGGGGAGTACCTTGCCCAGAGGATAACGGAGTAAACCCGGATATGTGGTACGTGGTGCAGACCCGGAGCGGAAATGAGGAAAATGTCTCCGAACTGATGAAAAAGCTGACGGATCCGGAAGACTGCAAAAGATGCTTCATTCCGCTGTATGAAGATGTTCGAAAAAAGGATGGAAAAGGCCGGATATTCCTCCATCATTTCTTTCCCGGTTATTTTTTTGTGGAGACCGATACACCCGAAAAGGTTTTCCGGACAGCAAAAAGAATACCGGAGTTTACGAGAGTCCTCGGTTCCAGGGAAAAGGAAGGAGAGATCACATTCCTGCCTGTGGGAAAAGAGGATGAGGATTTTCTTGAAAGCCTCCTTGACCAGGGTGTCATGCGGGTATCCTATATCAAAAGATCCACAAGCGGAAGGATCGAAAAACTCATAGGCCCGCTCGAAAAATATAGCAGCCATATCACAAAGCTTGATGTCATGCGCCGCAGAGCCATAGTGGAGATAGAGCTTTTTGGAAAAAAAAGGAAGCTCAAGTTCGGACTCTGGACCGATGATGATCCTCCGATCGCATGGATCAGGGAAAGCATGGAAAAAAAGGACGAAGCTTCAAAGCCGTTCATTGACGACATAGACATAGGCATCCATCCGGGTGACACAGTGAGGTTTGTGAGCACAGCCGGTGAAGATGAAGTGTACGGCGGACAGATCTTCATAGTGGAAAAGGTTGATCCTGTCCGCAGAAAGGTCTACACATCCCTCCCCATGATAAACACCATCGCAAGGATGGAATTTTCCGCCGATGAGGTGGAGGTGGTGAAGCATGGAACGGAATGAGGATTGGATGAGCTTGAAGAAATCTCTTCCGGTCTTCATTTTGTACCATTTTACTCCGATATTATTATAGGGCATTCAAACAGCTTTTTCATGAAGTGAAGAAAAACCGCAGCTGCCATGCCGCGCGGTGATTCCGATCCGACATAATTCGAAACGGGCGCACTTTTTTGCGAAGAAAAGGTGCGGATGGCGGAGCTATGACAAAAGATGACGGGGAGACTTGACCTTATCGAACAAATGTTCTATAATAAAATTGGGCATTACCATAAACGGTAAGCGGTTCGCCTTTTTGCCGGATTTATCCGAGAACTCCCATGCAGTATGAAAGGAGTGATCATTATGGGAAATCTGAAGAAAGGGTCATTATCAAGTAGTCAAGTGAGTTTAATTACTGTACTTGGATCGATAGCATCTGTTGCGGGACTTGTTCTTGCAGTGGTTTTCAGGATCCAGGACAGAAAGAATCACAAAATGAAAGAAAGCAACCGCCACGCCAAAGGTTAGTTGCTTTCTTTTGTAGCTAATCACAAAGGCGAACCGTTTACTCGGTAATGCCTTTCTTAAAATATATTATAATGAAGCCAAAAAGTCAATCAGGAAACTTTGATAAAAGATGACGGGGAAGGCAAAGAAGAGAGGAGCAGTGAGAAATATAGAACGTGTAAACGGCTTTTTAGTGAAGAGAAGGATACAGTGAAGCAGGAGATTGTATGAACTACGCGATAATTCTCGCAGCAGGTGTTGGACAACGAATGAGAAACGGAGGCATGCCAAAGCAGTTTCTGAAGCTCATGGGTAAACCCATTGTTGTCTACACCCTGGAAAAATTTGAAGAAAATGAAGAGATAGACAGTATAGTCATAGTATGCCATTCGGGATATATAGATTACATGAAGAAGCTTGTGAATATATATCAGATCAGCAAGGCGAAGTATGTAATAGTAGGCGGAAATGACAGACAAAGCAGTCTGAAAAGAGGGCTTGATGTCATATCAGATAATAAAGGAAAGCCGGATGATATCGTGGTGATACATGACGGTGTCCGCCCGCTTGTGAGCGAAACAACCATACATGAAAACATAAGGGTGGCAAGGGAGTCGGGATGTGCAGTCACGGTTCATTCCGTCACGGAATCCGTGGTAATAACGGACAGCGAGAAAGCCCGGATTGATGATTTCAAGAAAAGAGCAGATACATATTCTCTTACATCCCCGCAGACATTCAGATTTGGAGAGATTGTCGAAGCTTACGAAAGAGCAGAGAACTATGATTCACAGGATGAAATGCCTCTGCTTGACGCAGCGATGGTATACGCAAAAACAGGAAAAGAATTACAGCTTGTCAGAGAACTGGATAATAATATAAAAGTAACCACACCGGATGATTACTACTTTCTGAAGACCATCTTGGAGTTGGAAGAAACAAAATACATTTTTGGATTATAGGTGAAAAATGGTTGAACAAAGAGATATTAATATAATATTAAGCAATCCTGTTGAATGGGAAAAATTCAGGAATACAACGATCCTTATTACGGGAGCAACGGGAAGACTGGGGATGTATCTGGTGGAGGCCCTGAACAAGGCAGACATAGACTGGAATCTGAATCTGAGGATCATAGCTCTGGCCAGAAGCAGGGAAAAACTTGAAAGAGTTTTTGGTGAATCTCTCAATCTTCCCAATATATCCACTATAGTGCAGGACATTACGGAGCCTGTATTATTTGATGGAAATGTAGACTACATTTTCCATACAGCCGGTGCAGCCAGTCCGAAGGACTTTACGGAAGATCCGGTTGGTACACTGTGGGGACATGTACAGGGAACACGAAATGTGCTTGAATTTGCCAGACAGAAGAATACAAAAAAAGTCCTTTATGTATCAACGGTAGAAGTATATGGTGACTGGCAGGCAGAGGATCTTATCAGGGAAGAAGATATGGGGCCGATGAGATGTGATGATGCCAGAAAATGCTACCCGGAGGCAAAAAGACTGTGTGAAACCATGCTTTCTAGTTATAAGGCGCAGTACGGACTCGACTTTGTAGGAGTGAGACTCTGCCACACTCTGGGCCCCGGTATTTCGCTGGATGACGGCAGATCTTTTGCTCAGTTTCTGAAAAATGTAATAAACGGAGAAGATATAGTTCTTCATACTGACGGAAGTGCGAAAAGAACCTACACATATTCAGCTGATGCTGTCGGTGCGATGCTCCTTGCATTTACCAGGGGAGACGAAGACTTCTATAATGTTGCAAATACAGACAATCTGATCAGCACAAGAGAACTTGCAAAGCTGATAGCAGGCCTTGATCCTAAACAAAAAGTAAAAGTCATATTTGAAAAAGAATCCGGGAACACGCTGAAGTACCTGAACTACAGGCTCGGGATCATGAATACAGACAGAATATTGAAACGTGGCCGGAGACCGCAGGTTGGGCTTGAAGAAATGTTCAGATGGACATTGGATTCATTCATACAGAACAGCTGAGATGAGCCGGGTTGAAAGCAGTTATATCCGAAAAAGGCTTTTTTCGGCAAAGATACAGAGTATTCTGTTTTATTTATCCAGGTTTTTTCCTATAAAAAAAAATAAGATAGTTTTTACAACGATAGAGGGAACCACAGGTTTCACCTGTAATCCAAAGTACATAGCACTTGAACTTGCTCGGGATAATAAAAACGGTTCAGATCCTGAAAAATGGGAATTAGTCTGGCTTGTAAATGATATGGGAAAAGACTTCCCTCGAGAGATTTGCAAGGTGAAGAATACTCTCATCAACAGAGCATTTCATCTGACTACGGCTCGTTTCTGGATAGACAACAGCAGAAAGCAGCTTGAGGTCAGAAAGAGAAAAGGACAGATATATATACAGACCTGGCATGCAAGATTGGGTTTTAAGCCGACATGCCTTGACAGAGGAGAATCCTTTTCGAAAATAGCATATCTGGTATCAAAGCATGATTCGGATATGGTGGATTACTGGATTTCTAACTCGGACTGGTATGACAAAACATTAAAAACAGGCTCTCTGTATGAGGGAAAGACTATAAGATCCGGGTCGCCCAGATGCGATATTCTTGTAAACAGGACAGATGAAGACAGGCAGAGACTGAGAGAAAAATTCGGGCTTGATAAAGACGCAAGGTTTATGTTGTATGCACCGACATTTCGCGGAGGCAGTCAGGAGACGGACAGAGCCATACATAACGACGGTGGGATCATTGATCATTCCCGTATGGTAGAAACACTTGAAAAAAGGTTTGGAGGTACATGGTATGTGTTCCTGCGTCTTCATCCACAGCTTGTTGCAAGAAACATAAAAAATGATGACCATCATGAAAGGGTGATAGATGTAAGTACGGTTGATGATATGTATGAGATCCTTGCCGGATGTGATGCATTTCTTACCGATTACAGCAGCGCTGCCTTTGATGCGGCTGTGATGAAGATCCCGGTGTTCCTGTATTGCTATGATTATGCTGACTATGAAGGAGAGAGGGGAAAACTCCTGTGGGATATGAAAAAACTCCCGTTTCCAATGGCTGAAACACAGGAAGAGTTATTCAATAATATAAGCATATTTGATGAAGGTACATATATCAGATCTCTCGATGATCTTTTTGAAAAATGCGGAATTATTGAAGATGGGAAAGGATCAGAGACTGTAGTTAAATTCATAAAAGAGCGATCATTATGGGAAATCTGAAGAAAGGGTCATTATCAGATACAACCACAAAACGAAAGAAAGCAACCGCCAAGCCAAGGTTTAGGTTGCTTTCTTTGAAACCATAAAACAAGGCGAACCGTTTACTCGGTAATGCCTTCTTTTTTATGATATATCAGGGAAGGGGGAAAGTCAACAAACATTGAGAGTATATCTTGAAGTGATTTATGAAAACCCGGGTGGAGAAAAATAGAAAGTCTATGTTGATTGTAAAAAACAAGAAATCGAAGATGAAGCAGATGAGAGTAGAGTTGCAACAGGATTACGATGTCAGATAGATACCAGACAGAATTAGATGAATTTAATAATCAGTTTTTTCATTACAAAGACAAGAGGATTATTCTATATGGTATTGGAAGATATACTGCTACCATAGTAAATGGATTGAGGGAGTATCAATTTGTCGGACTTATGGATAAGAATCCAGAAAATATTGGTAAAGATTTTTTCGGAATTCCAGTATTGAGTCTGAAACAGGCGGAACAGGTAGGGGATCTTATAATAATCAATACATCAGAGACATATTGGGAGGTGATCTATAACAGAATCAAAAATATAAAACTTCCGGTGTATTTCAAAAATGGTGAAATCGCACATGAAAGAAATCAAATTGGATTAAACAATTCATTTGTGAATTTATCACTAAATGGACTTTATGAAAAATGTGAAAAAACAGAGGTTCTTTCCTTTGATTTTTTTGATACCCTTTTTGTAAGAAGGGTTTGTAATCCGGGAGATGTATTTCAATTGTTGCAGATGGAATTTGCCGATGAGTGGAAATATTCGGATGATTACACGACTACAAGAAATATAGCAAAAAAGAATATAGGTGAGAACTATACTCTTGACTCGTTATATGATGAAATGAGTAGGATTACAGGCTTTACATCTAATCTCTTAAATAAAATCAAAGAAAGCGAGATGGAGTTGGAAAGGTTGCTTCTATGCCCCAGAGGTGAGGTTGTTGAAGCTTTTAAAACAGAACAAAAAAGGAGCGAAATCCATATAGTAAGTGATATGTACTTGCCCAAATCTTTTTATAGGACAGAGTTGAATGAAGTGGGGATAGTAATAGATGATGATCATATTCATATCTCGTGCGAAGAGGATGCTGATAAAAAAACAGGGTCCATCTGGTCTTTGATCAATAATATAATAGATAGTAAAAAGATATTACATGTGGGAGATGACAAAAAGGCAGATATCGAAATTCCAAGAGAATATGGAATAGATGTTTATCAAACACCATCACCTGCTGAATTATTACGGTGTTCCACCTTGGGAAAATTGTATCCGGAAATTGTGGATATTTATTCATCGACGATATTAGGAACAGTTATTTCAAAACTTTTTAATAATCCTTATACACTAAAAAACAGAGAAGCAAGAGTAGATATAAAAAACGAATATGATATGGGTTACAATGTATTTGGTCCAGTAATACTAACTTTTCTTTTGTGGTTGGTAGAAGAGGGTCAAAAAGAAGACATTAACACATTTGTTTTTATGTCGAGAGATGGTTATTTTTTGAAAAAGGATTTTGATCTTTTATGCGAACTATTAGGATATAAGAATAATAGCAAATATATAGGAATATCGCGACAATTGGCAATGACAGCATCAATTGAAACAGATGAGGATCTGATCTCTTTTTTGAAAATGCCATACAGTGGAAATGTGGTAGAACTGTTTGAAGATAGAATCGGAATAAGAGTAGAAAGTGACGGAGATCAAAGCTTAACCAGTATTATTAAAAAAGAAAAAGAAAGAATAGATGGTACTGTGTCTAGAATTAGATCAAACTACCTCAGTTATCTTGAAAAAGAAAAATTGAATAATAAATGTGGATTAGTGGATCTTGGATATTATGGAAATAATCAAAGATACCTAAATAAGCTGTTGGGTTTGAAAATGACGGGATTCTATTTTAATGCTAATACTTCCTCTAAAAATGAGAACACTTCATGTCAAAAGATGAGAGCATGTTTTCAGAAGGAAGATGATCCAGAGGGAAAAAACAGTGAAATCTTGAAAAAAATGATGTTTTTAGAAAGTTTTTTGACAGCACCTTATGGTATGGTAAAAGAGATATCGGGTGATGGAAGTTTTATCACTGCAGCTCCAAAGAAGAATCAAATGTGTTTTGATCAGAAGGAGACCATAAACAACGGGGTCTCTTCTTTTATTCGTGACTATCTAGAAACTTTTGGTTCTTTTAGACTTAAACCGAATAAAATATTTATAGATCATTTTTATGGATGTTGTTTTGATGGTAGTATACACTATTCAGATGAGATCAAGTCATGTTTTTATAATGATAATGCAATGATGAATCGTCTGGAATCATCATTATTCTATTGAGTTGATGGCTGAATAATGAAAGTTGTATCAGTAAGGGAAAGCTTTAATACATACATGGAAATGAAGGGGAATACTGAATACAGAAGGTGAAAGTGAGTAGAAAATGATAACTGACTTAGGAAGATTAACTGAGGATTGGAGTAAAGTGGAGAGCATTGTTTTATATGGTGCTGGGACGGTATCTAAAATTTGCGAAAATCTTTTTAGTAAGATAGACATTAAGATAGAATGCGTTATAGATAGAGATCCTGAAAAGCAGGGAAAAGAGTGGAATGGGATTACTATTGTATCGTTTGAATCGATAAAAGATCGTATTCATGAGTATAAGATTGTTGTGATGGCAGCACATACTGCTTTTAACAGTATATCATCAATTTTGGAAAAGGAGGGTTTAAAAGAATTTGAGGACTATTGTCGGGTGGGGCAGTTTATCAGTGAATGGTTGTGGAATGAAAAAGGTCTAAATTGTGTATATCATGTGGATATGACTGTGACAACAAGATGCACGTTAAATTGCAGGCATTGCAACATGTTTATTCCCTATTACAAGGAAAGAAGAGATTATTCCTTTGATGAGTTAAGGAGTAATATTGATCTTTTTTTTGCAAGAATAGATTATGTTGCATATTTTGGTTTGATTGGTGGTGAACCAATGATGAATCCATCACTGGTTGATGTGATAGAATACTTGGAAAATAAATACAGTAGTCAATTTGGAAGGATCAGTTATGCTTCAAATGGTACGATTATTCCAGAAGACAATCTACTGGAAGTTATGAAAAAATATGGTGTACATATCGTTGTTAGTGACTATTCAGATATAATCCCTTATTCAGAAAAAATCTTAAAAATAAAGGATAGATTCGAAGCATTTGGTGTAGATTATGATATTAAACCAACTATTGAATGGTGTGATTTTGGCTTTCCAGAACGACCGGTGGTAAGAGATAATGAAACCCTGAAGGTTCATTTGATGGCATGTAGACCAGAGTGGAATGGATTGAATGATGGAAAATTCTATTACTGTAATGTGTCATGGAGCGCAGAAAAAAGTGGAAGATTTTTACTTGATAAAACAGACTATATTGTATTGAAAGATATCGATCCAAATGACAGGATTGCATGCCACAAAATATCCGAGTTAAGCAGAGGCACAAGTACATTTTGCAGAATTTGTGGTGGATGTGGAATAGATAACAAGCAATTTGTAAAGACGGGTGTACAATTATAATGAATATTCAAAACTTATTTGATGATATCAAACAACTAAAACATAATACTGCTCGTCAATATATTTATGGATACGGCTCTTATGGTCAGAATCTATTCAAGATTTTAAGGGATAACGGAATAGAAGTGGACGGTTTTGTTGTGACGAATGTTCTTGGTCATTGCTTAAAATCTGAACATAATGTCATTAACATCGATGACGTAATAAATCTTAATTGCGGATTTATCCTTGCCTTAAATGAGAGAAATACAAGTGATGTTCTGAACTACTTAAATAGTAAAAAAGTAGAAGATAAAAGGATTGTATTAGCCGGCAAGCATTTAGAGACAGGTAATAAAAGGGGAATGAGGTTTGGATCCATTGAAATTACGACAAATATCGGATGCTCCATCAATTGTAGATATTGTCCTCAGAAAACACTATTAAAGTCATATTTTTCAGGTAATAAAGAACGGGAATCAAATATGTCTGTAAATACATTTGAAAGATGTTTGGATTTTTTCCCGGAATCACATGATATTTCTTTTGGTGGAATGTCAGAACCTTTTCTCAATGTAAACACCATAAGAATGATCGAATTAGCGTGCAAAAGGGGGAGAAAAGTCTCTCTTTATACAACTCTTGTTGGATTGAATGAAGGAGATGTTGATAAACTTTTGTCGCTTCCGCTAGAGTTTGTGGTCATACATTGTGCAGATAAAAGAGGATATGCCAAAATACCTCAAACCAAGGATTATTATAAACTTTTTGAAAAGATTATTAATGCAAAAAAGAGTAATGGTCAAAGGTTTGTTAACATGTGCAATGCACAAGCAGAAGCGGATGATAGGCTTATATCATTGTGTCAGGGCAAATATGAAATTTTTACAACAATGACAGATAGAGCAGGTAATATAAAAGAAGAAGGCTTAATTAAGAAAAAGATTGATAATGGTCAGATAAGATGTGGAAATATGGGTGAGAAAATGGATAGCAACATCATCTTGCCAGATGGTACTGTTTTACTCTGTTGTATGGATTATGGAATGAAACATGTTTTGGGTAATATTTTCAAAAATTCATATGAGGAGTTAATGTGTGGAGATGAAATGATTAAAGTAAAAAAAGGTTTGCAAGGAGATAGTAAAGTAGATTTATTGTGTAGGAAATGCTCCTATGCAGTCCTTATTTAAGCAATACCAGATCATTAACAAGTATATAAGACTATGAAGGAATCATTTTTCGTATATCAGGATAATCATATTCTATATGATCCAGATGAAATAAGTAGAATATATAACCATATGTATGACTATGAAAGTGGTATAAAATGGTTGAATAGAATTTTATATAGTGAAACTCTGGATTTGAGATTTATCAAGGAACTGGTTTTATCAAATGAAGAAGGGCGTATATTTGAAGAACTATTAGCCAAAAGCAAATGTTATATTTATGGCGCGGGAAAACGAGGCAGACAGTTAGCAGAGATGTTTTCCAATGTGAAATGGGCGGGATTTATAGACAGTAAAATGGAGGGGTCTTACCAAGGAGTTCCTATTATCAGGTCGATCAAGGAAGATTCTTCAAGAGATTGTATAATAATAGTTTCTAATAAAATTGGATACAAAAACATAAAAAATGATCTAATACAAGGAGGTATTAAAGCGGAGAATATAGTACTTCTCGAAGAAATAAATACTCGAATTTCAAAGAATCAATATTTTGACTCGAAGTTATTGAGTCCGGATTCAATATCTGGAGGGTTTATTGACGGGGGAATGTATGACGGAGAAGACATAATAAAATATACTTCATGGAATAAAAAGAGCAGAAAATGGATGATTTGGGGTTGTGAACCGGACAAGGAAATGTTTGAAAGAGCAAAGCTTAGATTTAATCGGGATCGAGTTCATTTGATATGTAAAGGATTGTCCGATAAAAGTGAGATTTTATTCTCTTCAAAAAACAACGAGATGACATATTTAGGAACTAAAGGTAAAGACAGCACGGAGACAACAACAATAGACAAGATGTGCGCCGGAGAAAAAGTTGGGTACATTAAACTTGATATAGAAGGATTTGAGGAAAAAGCGCTACGCGGAGCAGAAGAAACCATTAGAGATCAACATCCAAAAATTGCAGTTTGCTTATATCATAAAAGAAATGATGCATACATTATTCCGAAGCTACTACTGGATTTCTTTCCCGGTTATACTTTTTCAATAGGACATTATTCGTTGGCTCAAGTTGATACGGTATTGTATGCTTTTTAAATTGGTTTGTGTATATTGCATATCAGAGTTTTAAAAGATTAGTATTTTAGAAGATGGTGTTTTAAGTGGTACTACTGATTGATTGCAACTTTGCTGAATTCATCAATAGAACACAAAAGAAAAGGATTATAGCATTTGGTGCTGGAAGAAAGTTTGTTCCTTTTGTTGAACGAAATGGACTGATTGAGAAAATCAGTTGTGTAATAGATTGTAATGCGGAAAATCTTCAGAAGGAAATATCATTTGAAGGTGGTTATGCTGTTCCTGTTCATAGTATGGATTTTCTAGTTGCTAATAATGATGCCATAAATGGAACAGCATTTCTCATCACAAGTGTTTTAAGTGCAGGTGATATATTAAAGGAACTCGATTCAATTCAAGCGTTCGAAGGTGTAGATTGCTTTATCTGTTCTCTTTTAGAAGAACATACATCGTGCAGAACAATTGATTTTAAGAAAGGTAATGCTCTAATTCCTAAAGTGATACATTACGCCTGGTTTGGGCATAATAGAATCCCGGATAGGTTTGAAGAAAACATCGCTACCTGGAGAAAGTATTGTCCAGATTATGAAATAATCAGATGGGATGAATCTAATTATGATATATCGAAAAATAGATACATGAAAGAGGCATATGAGGAGGAAAAGTGGGGCTTTGTGCCTGATTATCTCAGATTGGATGTAATATATGAATTTGGCGGAATATACTTTGATACTGATGTTGAAGTAATACAAAACTTAGATGATCTACTTGGAAGTAATAGTTTCATGGGCTACTTTGATGCAAGCGTGGTTGCGTTAGGACTAGGATTTGGAGCTACCAAGGGTAATAAACTAATAAAAATACTTAGAGATTATTATAATGACTGTCATTTCAGGAACGAGGATGGATCATATAATATGACTACCTGTGTTGAGTATCAGTATGGTGTATTAAAAGATTATGGTTTCACAATGAACGGAGAGTACGAAAATATAAATGGAAATATAATCTTTCCAATGGATGTGTTTAATCCAATGGGGAAAAGTGGAGCCCATGTCAGAATTACGGAAAACACACATTCTATTCATAAAGCTGAATTGAGCTATGAATCACTAAAAGTGAGAGATGAGTACTTTAGGAGCCTCGAGTACATAAAAAAACGTTTGAATTAAATGATTTTTGTATACTGCGAAAAGGGATTTTTTTGATGATTATGACTACGCAGACCTAAAGGGGAACTCGCGTCCTGATAAATCAATATATATTGATTGAAATATAAAATTATCAAGGATCCATATACGTTAGTAGGGTTGTATTTTGTGGGTGATAATATTTCAGGAGGAAAAATGGAGAAAAGAATAAAAATAGCAATTTGGGGAGTCGGAAGACGAACTACAAGATATATGGATTTTGACTATTTTAAGGGGTGTGAAGTGGTTTTTTTTGTCGACACATACAACTATCATAACGTCTTTTGTGGGCGTCAGGTGATTAGCCCTTACGAAATGGCAAAAAGAGAAAAAGAAATTGATTATTTGATAGTTTCATCTGTTTACTTTAGCGAAATTATTTCCATGTGTCTTGATTTGGGCATAGATAGAAAAAAGGTTATTTATTCTGATTATATTGCGGAGACATTGGCATGTCAGGATTTGCAGACAATATTTAAGATATCACCAAAATTGTATAAGGATATTCGAATGCGAACATACAGATTTATGAAACAAAACGAAAGAGATGAATTTGATACGACTAGACTTGTAGGGAGTGAAGATTTTTGCGATCCTGAATATATCGGAGACTATTTCCGTTATAGAACATTTGAATTTGTCGCTGAAGAATTGATAAACAATGGGATTCAAGGAGAGATAGCAGAATTGGGCGTTTTTCGTGGAACCTTTTCTGCATTAATGAATAAGAAATTTGAGAAAAGAGAATTGTATCTGTTTGATACATTTGAAGGATTTGACAATGAAGAGTCAAGTAGAGAGCGTAAAGCGGGTAGATCAGATGAAGAATTTGAATACATACATAAATTAACTAGTTTGGATACTTTGATGACAAATCTTCCTTATCCTCAGATGTGTCACGTATACAAGGGCTTTTTCCCTGAAACAGTGACAGATAATATAAGGGAATTACAATTTGCCTTTGTTTCTATTGACGTTGACTTCGAGGACTCCATCTATGAGGGGTTGGATTTTTTTTATCCTCGTTTAAGCTCCGGAGGTTACATTTTTCTGCATGATTATAACAGCCAAAATTTAAGTGGGGTAAAAAATGCAGTAAAACGATATGAAAATAATATTGGTGAAAGAATTGCAAAGGTGCCTTTGGCTGACAGAGCAGGAACATTAGTGATTACTAAAAATGGTGTGTTGAAATGAAAAAAGTCGAGTTGGGAATTATTATACCCGTATATAATGATGAAAAGTACTTGAGAAAGTGTTTGGACAGTGTGTTAAATCAAACTTATAGAGATTTTCAATTGGTTCTTGTTGATGATGGCTCCACAGATAGTAGTGGCAAGATATGTGATGAGTACAGTAAGAATGATGATCGAGTAAAAGTTATTCACCAAAAGAATATGGGAATGTTACCATCAAGATATGTTGGTGTCAAAGCAGTTGATTGTGAATACGTTTCCTTCTTGGATGCAGATGATTGGATTGATCAGTCTACATATGATACTGTGGCTGAGTATATGCGTGAAAGTGTAGATATCATCTCTTATGATATTATAAGATGGTTTGATGATGATTATCAATATATAACTCATAGTTATACATCAAGCGGGTTTATGAACAGGAAGAATATTGATAATATCTGTACAAATATGATTTGGGAAAAAAAGAATAATAGTTATGGTTTTGAACCGTCGGTCTGCAATAAGGTTTTTAAATATAGTATTCTATTAGATTCAATTAGAAGGGCAAAAAATGCAGGCATCTTAAATTACGGTCAGGATTTGGCTATATCATACCCGATTATGACTGAGGCAGACACGCTTATGATTTTGGATAAGCCATTATATTTTCATAGACAGAGGCCAAGAAATGAAGTCGCATATTACATAAAGGATCATAATTATTTTGGAGAATTGGCTCGGTTATATAATTATCTTGGAGAAAGATTTGAATGGGATTCAAATATCATTGAACAATTAGATTTATTTTTTGCTGCTTCTGTTGGCTATCGGATGAGGATGTATGATGTAAGTTTTATAAGCGGAAGATATAAGTATATGTTTCCGTTTGGATCAATCCCTGCAGGAAGTAGAATAATAGTATACGGAGCTTCTGAGATGGGTAACGCATATGTTGAACAGATAAATAGAACAGGATTTGCTGAACTCGTTATGCAAGTGGACAGGAATTATTTAAGTCTGCAAAAGCAAGGTGTTCAAAATCCGGACAGAATCAAAGAGATAGATGATTACGATTATATAATAATTGCTGCGACACAAAAGGATACAATTAATTCGATTGTTGATATTTTATCGAATTGTGATGTACCAGAGGAAAAGATTGTAAGAGGTTTGGCTTAAGCTTTATACATGAAATAATTATAGAGGAATGACGTGTTATTAAATGAAAAATTAGTGAGTATAATTATACCTGTTTTCAATGTTGAGGAATATATAGATGAATGTCTGAACAGCGTTATTAATCAAACATATAGAAACATTGAGGTTATTATTATTTATAGTAAAAGCGATGATGATAGTCTGGAGAAGTGTCAATTTTGGTCTGAGAATGATTACAGAATTAGAGTTGTTGTTATAGGGGAGAATATCTGCCTGGGAAAAAAAAGGAACATAGGTATAGAGTACTCACAAGGGGATTATATTACTTTTGTAGATTCAGATGATTGGATTGAATCTGACTTCGTGGAGTGCCTGGTAAACGCTATTGAAGAGGCGGGAGCTGACATTGCAGGTTATACAGGAGCTTTCTTTGTTGAAAAAGATAGAAAAAAAAGAGTATGTTGGATCCCAAGTGGGACATATGTTACGAAAGAGGATTTAGGATTTTTGATGACATTTGATTCTCCAGCTGTTTGGAAAAGAATATATAAAAAAAGTTGGGTGAAAAAGAATAAACTTTATTTTCCAACTGTGCACCA
Organism: uncultured Lachnospiraceae bacterium; assembly: GCA_947166195.1. Taxonomy (GTDB): domain Bacteria; phylum Bacillota; class Clostridia; order Lachnospirales; family Lachnospiraceae; genus NK4A144. The sequence continues at coordinate 14,878 of CAMVDF010000002.1, read as the reverse complement.
CTATGAGGATTGGGCATATAATATATATTCGATATTAAGTGCGAATAAAGTTACACTTATAAAAGGACTCAAATATAATTACAGAATAAGGACAGATAGTCTTTCATCTGAAAGTACAGTTTTGGACTATAATGAAACACTGGCCTTTGGGATTAGTGAGTGTAGAAGATTGGACGTATATGATGGTAATGAAGTCTTCATTATGCTAAATGTGTTAGCTCATCTGCAAATGCATGCAAATATGCACAAGGAAAGAGAGATTCCTGATGAGGCTTTAAAGACTATATGGAAAAATTTTGATAATGATTTTTGTCCGGTAGAAAACGAGGTAGATTACATATTGATTGGTTCTTTTTCATCATGGTGGTCTTTGATGAGTATTGGAATAAGCCGAGATATAGAACATTATAACTTTTCCAGCCTGATTTCTGCAATGACCGTAGGAAAAGAAGTTGTATTGAATAACTTGCCAGAATACAGAATAAAACAAATTATGATGGATACATCTGGACAGTTGTATAAAAGGATATCTGACATAACGAGAAGAACAGTATTATATATAGATTTTTTGAATGAACGTTTTGATATTATAAAAGATGGTGAAAACTATTATACCGACAGTGAGGCTTTAAAAGAAGGGAAGTTTTTTTGCTATAACTCTTCAGAGGTTATAAAAAATCGTTCTTGTAATTATATGAGACTTTGGGCTGATAAGTGTGATACTTTTCTTGATTTGCTAAATAGAATAAAGAATAAAATATCGGTAGTATTGATAAAAGAAAGATTGAGTGAATATTATGGAGGGTTAGATGATAAAAAACGATTCAGTAATATTGATGATATACGAGAGACTAATAAACGAATTGATAGTTTGGAAAACATATTTTTAGGTAAGTGCCAGGATTATGGGATAGAAGTAAAACAACTTGGATTTAAAAAAAATAATGATAGGATTATATTTACAGATTTGGATTTTAAGTATGGATGTGATCCGCAGTATCTGAATAATTATGCATATGGATATTTGGGAAGACAAATATTTTTGGATAGACTTGAAAGAATCAATAGCAGGTGACATTTGAGTTCAATGAAAAGAAAAGAATTAGAAGATAAATACCAACAGATTCTAAAAGAGCTGGGTATGATCGATGAGACTAATGATACGCAGAAAAATGCAGTAATCAGGGAAGCGATTTCTGCATTCATGAAGGAACATCATTCTGTTGCAGTTTATTGTAATGGAAGACATACAAGAGTTCTAATGTCTGATTTTGTTTTTGAATTAAAGAACTTAGTTGCCATAATAGATAATAACGTTTCCGATTGTATTGCTTCAGGCTTGCCTATTATAAGCGATTCGGACATAGAAGAGAACGGTATTGATGGTATTATAATATCATCATATAGATATTTGGATGAAATCAAAGACATTTTAAGAAGAAAACATAGTTCCGTAGATGTGCTTGATATATACGAAAGCCTTGAGAACAAGGGGAATAAACAGTATGCGGAATATTATGCTAAGGGACCATATGAAAGATATCTAAAAATCAATTCTCTTTGGAATGAAATTGATCGTGTTGAAGGAACTGAAAAACAAAAGATTGTTTTTGAACTGATAAAGGCTTTTGTCTCTATAAAAGACTTCAGAATGGCCCTGTGTCTTGCATCAGAATTGAAGGATCAGGATGAATATAGCAGATTTCATACTTTAATTAACAATTTATACATAGAAGAACTGAATGCTATGGAGAAAATTGATAATAATAATGTATTGATGTTATGTATGGATGGCTTGAGAAAAAGAGATTTGTCACCAAGCGAAATGTATCAAACAATGGATGTGTTGAATAAAAGAGGTTGTATATTTGAAAGGGGATATGCGTATTCTACTTCCACTTATGAGAGCTTGGTCCCGTCTTTCTCGGAGAACACTGATCAAAAAAGCAAGTATTATGACAAAACGGAAGTTCAATCAGATGAGTGCAGGTTTATTAGGGAAGCTCTTAAACAGAAAAGAACGGTATATATATATGGCGATGGGAATCATTATATATATGATATAAATTTTAAGTATTCAAATCATGCACAGACTTTTTCGGAAAAAATCTGGGATTTTGTTCTTGATGCAATAGAGGAAAACAATGGACTGTTTTACCTGCATGAATTATATGAGAGTCATTATTCCTATCCAAACCCATATACTAAGGGAAAGATGATAGCTGATGGGACGGCAATGATATTTGATTATCTTCCAACAAGAGGTGGAGTTCTCTGTACTAACTATGTTTCTCAACACGCGGATAGTATCAGATATTTAGATGATACATTATCACCACTTCTAAGCAGATTGAACTGCAGCTTATTGCTTTTTGCTGATCATGGAAATATGGTTTTAGATGAGGGAACTATGTTGGAGGATATCAATCCGGTTGAATTAACCGCAGGGGATGAGTGGTTGGAAATCCCTTTTTGCGTGATTTCTCCATTCATTTCGTCCAGATCAGAAAATGTGTTGATTTCCTTGTTGGATATAAATGACATTATGATATCACTATTAAGAAATGAGGCGTTTATTCCTAAAAAAAGAAGATATATCAAGATAGGGAGGTCTGCGTTGTATAATCCTGATTTCAAGTGGATTTACTCCAAAATGGGGTGGAATCGATTTTTGCGTGAATTTGAAGGATTCATTTTTGATGATGGTTACAAGTTATTATTGTTTGGTGATGGAACCATAGAACTTTATTTTGAAGGCCGAGAGGAATTAGATCAAAATATTAAAAGTTCATTAATAGAGGAGATTAGAGAATATATTTCAATTGGTGTAAACGCGTGGTGAAAATTGTTTTTATTATTTATTCTTATTCTTCGGGTGGTGGAGCAGAATCTCTTCTTACAACCATTGTTAATAATCTGAATAAAGAAAAATATGATATAAGTATCATAGAGGTGGTTCATTCTGATATAAAAATTGAGGACACAGATCCGGCTGTACATATTTTGCCGTTTATTATGTCTGCTGATGATCCAAGACCTAGATTCAATATGAGATTATTATACGAAAACCCCAAAAGAGTTTTTGACTATTATTTAGGTGATGAATTTGATTTGTATATTTCATTCAATTATCAGTTGCCTTCTTTTTTACTTCCTGATAATCACAAGTCTATAGCCTGGATTCATACATGCATATACGATCTTGCCCAAGCAGGCATGGAACGCTACCTTAATTTGCAACGTCGGCCATTCAAAGTTGCCGATAAAATTGTTTCAATTAGTGATATTACTTCTATGTCTATATGTGAACTGTTTCCTGAATATAGCGGTAAAGTAGTAGAAATATATAATGGTTTGGACATAAATAATGTAAGAGAGAAATCAAAAGAATCAACCTCTGTTCTGCTATTACAACCAGCTGTGATATTTGTAGGAAGACTGGAAAAGAGAAAGTGTCCGGATCGTCTATATAGAATGATCGCCAAACTTCATCAACGAGGAAAAAAATATCATGTATATTTTATAGGATATGGTCCGTTAAGGAACCAGATTGAAAAAGATAGTTTGCGGGAAGGGCTAACAGAATTTGTTCATTTTTTGGGATATATTGAGAATCCATTTCCAATAATTAGGCAGGCTAGAGCTACTGTTTTACTTTCTACAGAAGAGGGTTTTCCAATGTGTTTACTGGAAAGCCTTGCTTTGGGCGTTCCTTTTGTTTCAACTGTGGTTGGGGGAGCCAGGGTATTGGCTGAGAATAAGTTCTGTGGAACAGTAATAGAAACAGATTTTGAAGCTCAAGAAGCAATTGTTTACTATGTTGAAAATGAAAATAGAGAGTTAGTTGAAAATTACTGTTATGCATCTGTTGAAAGGTTTAATTTGAATTCTTATATCAAGAGAATAGAACACCTGTTTGATTCTGTTTTGGCTGAGAATTGATCATGATTGAAGGAAAGATTAGTGTAATTGTTCCAATATACAAGGGTGCTTCTTACATTGATAGCATTATAAAAATGTTGGAAAGAAATATAAATGAGATAGGAAAAAACAGGCAGGTTGAATTGGTAATAGTAAATGATTATCCGGACGAGTCAATTAGTATAACAAATAATTACCTGCAGAATTTAACGGTTATAATAGAAAATCACGAGAGTAATTGTGGGATTCATAAATCAAGAGTTGATGGTTTGAGCAAATCTGATGGTGAATATATCTTTTTTTTAGATCAAGACGATACTATAAGTAGTAATTATATTATCTCACAGCTTGAATTTCTCGGTGATTCTGACGCTGTAATTTGTAATGGGAAGAATCTGAGCAAAGAAATTTATTTATCTGAAGAGGAATTCAATTCGGTCATATCCCTTGAACATTTTCTGCAGGGGTACAATGGAATTGTTTCTCCAGGTCAGGTTTTGATAAAAAGAAATAGTATACCTGAGTTTTGGAAAACAAACATCCTGAAAAAAAATGGAGCAGATGATTACTTTCTCTGGATGTTGATGCTCATCAACGGATGTTCCTTTAAGTTCAACAAGAGAATCCTTTATCGGCATAACGCAACTGAAAATAATACATCAAATAACAGTAAAGATATGGATGAATCTGTTATTGAAATGGTGGATTTGCTTTATTCAGCTGGATTTATAACAAATAAAGACAGGTCTTTAATTCATAATAGCAGAAAACCGTTAACGGAAAAACAAATGAAACTTCTTTTGAAAAAGAAAAATAAAGAATCAGAGATATTGTCGCTGTGGAAAATACTGGACTTGAGAAATCTTAAAATCTCTAATTTTCTTAAGAAAAACAATATTATCAGAGTGACAGTATATGGTATGAACACAATAGGAAAACTGTTTATATCTGAAGTAATAAAGGATGGTTTATATGTAGATTGTATACTTGATAGACGCGGGCTTCCTGATTATGAAGGTATAAGGGTGTACAAACCAGATGATGAGCTGTTTCCGGCACGGAACAGTGATTTAATAGTTGTCACCGCTTTTTTGGACTATAAGGAGATTAAAGAATACTTACAAACAATATACAACAATAGGATTATTTCGCTTGAGATTTTACTTAAGAACTTAGATTCAGAAATAGAATAGTTTATACTCTGAACTATAAAAATGTATATGGATTCATATCGTAACTGTCGTATTAAACCATCGTAAGCCCTCAACCATGGGTACCATGAAAAAGTAGAAAACGCCGTTTTGTGGGCTTTTTTATAGATTTTATTTTGAAAAATGAATTAGGATTTTTTTTCGGACTGCGAAATGTTCATGGACGTAGTCTTATCAGGGCAAGAGATCCTTGAGGAAATCACGATCTGTGTCATTAGCATGTTTTACAAGCTGATACAGGGTGTACTCAAGGTAATCGAAGACTCGTAAGTTGTTTGCTTTTGCAGTTTCCGCGATGCTGTAGAGGACAGAATTGGCCTCGGCACCCTGCTCTGAGAAGATATTGACTCACTTCTTGCGACCAAGAGAAAACGGGCGTATAGAACGTTCAGCCAGATTGTTGTCCATAGGAATATCTCCATTGGATGTTAAATTTTGCTTGACATTTGCAACTTTCACAGGATTAGGCATTCGTCAGATTGTCTATAAGCTGTACGTTTGTGTGGGGATCCGTCGAGGCGGTCGAAGAAAGAAAAAGATCACCTAAAAGTGGTCAGAAAAGAAGATTGGGTGTCTTTATTTCAGTAAGTTAACGATTATAGAAATAGAAGCAAAATGTGTAATAGGACGGTATTAGAAAAATAAAATGGACGAAAGAGAATTTAGGCAGGAGTTGACTAGAAATCTAAATAGAATTTTATCTGATAAACAAAGAAAGGAAATAGTCGTCTGGGGCATAGGCTCCGGTGGAAAAATAGTAAGTGAAGTCCTGTCGGACAATGGAGTTGCAATTGATCATTATGTTGACAAGAAACACGGGGAGATATCTGAGTTCAATGAGAAACCAGTGGCAGATATAAAAACTTTTGATAAAAATAGTGAATACCTGATTGTCTCAATGAGAAAAGCATCGGATGAGATCGATGAAATCCTTGTTAATATGGACCTCGATCCATCCGATTATTTTTATCCCGGGGATATATTTTTTTTTAACAGAGAAGATATTGATTACAGAGGGTGCAGGATCGGGAGATATACCTACGGATATAGGGAGTTGTTAGAATCATTTCCGATGGCTGAAAGTATCGGGAGGTTTTGCTCTATTTGCGGTTCGGCAAGAATCTATAATAATCATCCCATGGAATGTATCACTACTCATCCGATTTTGGATCACAGGAGTTTTCATAAGCTTGAAGAAATGAAAAGAATTAATGAGTATTGCAAAAAATACGGCAGGTATGATGATAATGCTGTTTATGAAAACAGCCCGTTGAGGGATAATAAGCCTGTGATCATAGAGAATGATGTCTGGATCGGAGCAAATGTTGTGATACTTCCCGGTGTACATATTGGGAATGGGGCAGTGTTGGCAGCAGGAGCGGTTGTCAACAAAGATGTGGATGATTATGCCATAGTCGGGGGAGTACCGGCAAAGTTGATCAGATATAGGTTTAATGAGGAAGACAGAAAAAAGATGCTTGAAATCAGTTGGTGGGATTGGCCGGTAGAAATGATAGAGGATAATTTGGAACTATTCTACCAGCCGGAAAAGTTTATGAGGAGATTTCATGAATAGCAGAATCGCCATGTGCATCCCAACATTCAACCACAGAGACCTTATTAAGGAACTACTATGTGAATACGCTGATCAATATGCGGGATATGGGATAGATATATATATATATGATTCAGGGAATGATGATACACATGCCATTGTAGATGACTACGATGGATCATGTGCTGTTTATTATCGGGATGTTTCCGGTGAGGTTGCGTCATTGCCTTCTACCATGCATGGGAATTACAAGGTGTTTTTAATATACAGGGATTTATGTAAGGATTCCCGCTATGATTATGTGTGGGTGTGTGGAGACAGGATCCGTATTAGGGAAAATGTTTTAAATGAGTTGATGGTGTATCTATCAAAGGGGCAATACGATTATGTAACTATTTCAAATTCGTTCAAGCTGCTCGATTCAGGAAGGGAGTACACAAATCCAAAAGATTATTTTGAGTATATGTCCTGGATAATCACCCTCTTTGGTGCAACCTTGGTAAGGAGAGAGACTGTATTGGATTCAGCGAATATAGAGGGGATGATAGCGAGGTATGTTACAACTGAAACGGTAAATTATTCCCACGTGTGCTTTTATGCTGAGAGGGCACTCGAGATTTCGGATTTTCACGCATATGTAATTATTACACAGAATGGAGGGGTTGAAAACTCTGCCCTTTCGTTGAGAAATACCTGGAGGAACGATATATTTACAGTCCTTTTTGATTATTGGCCCAAAGCTATTGAAAAGCTTCCGGATTTATACGATAAAAAAAAGATCATAGAGAGTTATTATGATATCAATGTACATTTCAACAGAAATGTACTGATCGGTTATATTGCAGACGGGATCTTCACACCCGAGGTGTTTTACAGACATCCTGTAGAGATTTCAAAGATTGCAGATATGGATGTTTGTGAAGTCGAGGAGATACTGAAGATATCAAGAGAAGAAGCAAACGATTATATCTGTGGAATTAGAAACAAGATAAGGGATTTCTTTGATAGTCACAACAAAATATATCTTTATGGTGCCGGTCGTATTGGAAAACGGTATGTGACATTTTTGAGGAACGAAGGGTTAGATAAAAAGATAGAAGGATTTGTAGTCTCTTCAATGAAGAACAACAAAAGAGTTCATTGCGGCCTTCCGGTATCAGCGATAGGAGAGATTGACAGATCGGATAACCCGGGCCTTTTCATGTGCCTGTCAAAAAGACTTGTTAACGAATTGAAAGCCACTATTCTCAAGGATTGGAATGATGAGGATATTTATTCGGATGACTTTTCTATATTGTTCTGAGGTTTTTGTCATATGCATGAGAGTAATTAAAGATTGTTATCTTATATAAGCAGATGCCTGAATGAGTACGGTCGAATTGGCTTTAGGGTGAGCGTGTGCATGATATAAAACACCAATAGGAATTTACAAAAGAAAAAGCTATTGCATTGGTGATTCGAATCTGATAGTATATCTGTAAATATTTCAGATAAATACGCATCAGGATGTCAGAGCGATTCGCTTAAATAATCCAAATATTATAGAATTAGAACCTAGATGTACAGACAATAGCAACATTTCTTTGTTTTGCGTTATTCATTATTATCAGCATCCTCCTGTGTATTTATCAATAATACACAAGGAGGTATCAGATGCAGAAAAAAGAGCAAATCGGGGAAATTGCCAGATACAGGAGAGATGGCACAAGAGTGGCCTATCAAAACAAGGACATTTCTTCAAAACGATTCGGAGAGAGTCTTAAGGGAGGTTCACTTGAGGTCTATGGAATAAAGAATTCCAAAATAGTGGGAGTCAGACCGACTAATCTGCCAACAATCGAGGCTAAAGAGCTTCGACTGGACAATCTTTTCGAGATGGAGGACGGATCTCTTGCGATAATTGACTACGAAAGCAAATATTCTGAAAAGAACAAGGTCAAGTATCTTGGCTACATTGCACAGGTATCTAAGAGAGTTTATAATGAGTATGGTGAGTTTCGTCCACTGCGGCTGATTATCATTTATACCGCAGATATCGAAAGAGGAGCCACGAATCCGATATTGGATATGGGTGGGTTTGCATTGAGACTGGAGGAGGCATTTCTAACAGAACTGAATCCCGTCTTGATACGGAAGCAGATTACGGAAAAGATTGACCAGGATATTCCATTAACGGAAGAGGATCAAATGAAACTCGTTATTTATCCGTTGACATACAGGGGACGCAAGGCACAGCGGGAGGCAGTAAGCGAGGCAATTGACATTGCTGAAACAATTAAAGATGATGAGCAACTTAGGAAGGTTGAAAGCGGTCTTTTGGTATTTGCTGACAAGATAATATCGAATCGGGATATTGAAAGGATTATCGGGAGGTTAAGCATGACAAAGATAGAGAGATGGTATGATGAAAGGCAAAAAGAAGCAGTAGAAGACGAAAGAAGGAAGCAGCAAGACAAGTCAAGGTCTGAAAAGGAAGAGATAGTCATAAAGCTTTTAAGATCCGGAGTTTCAGAAAATCAGGTATCTGAAGGAACCGGTTTTACGATAGAAGAAGTTCAGGATCTTGCGGCTAAGTACAATAAGAAAAAGAAGCAAACAGAATAAAACAAAGTAGATGGTTGATATCATGCCAAAAGTATCAGTGATCGTTCCGGTTTATAATGTTGAAAAATATCTGCGGGAGTGCATGGACAGCATTGTCGGGCAGACCCTGGAGGACATAGAGATCATCTGTATAGATGACGGATCGACTGATGGCTCCGGGCGTATACTGGATGAGTATGCTTCAAGAGATGACAGAGTGCATGTGGTGCACAAGAAGAATGAAGGCTACGGCAAGGCCATCAATGTCGGCATGGAGCTTGCAAAGGCTCCGTATGCGGCCATAGTTGAAAGCGATGACTTCATCTCTCCCGGTATGTATGAAAGGTTATATGAGGTCATTGAGGAAAACGGATCGGATATCGTCAAATCTGATTATCATATCTTTTACACAGCAAAGGACGGGCACAGGATCGTTCGTTATTATTCTCTGAATGAATTTGATTTTCCGGATGTTTATGGCAGAAATGTAAATGTGGATAGCGAGCCGTGTATCATGAGGTACATGAACTACACGTGGACTTCCCTCTACAGGGTTGGATTCCTCAGGGAGAACGGGATCGTTCACAATGAAACTCCCGGGGCTGCATATCAGGATAACGGATTCTGGTTCCAGACTATGGTCTGTGCTGAAAAGATATTCTTTTTACCGGAGGCGTTTTATCATTATCGTTTTGATAATCCTGCTGCTTCTTTTTTTAATAAAAGACTGCCTTTTGCGGAACTGGGTGAGTATGAGTTTGTTGAAAAGAAGCTTGAGAGGATGGGAGACAGGGGGCGTTCTTATTATAAATACTGCTACTATATGATGATCGTGACGACTCTCTTTGCTTTTCACAGGGTCAGCGATGAACTGAGGGAGCAGGTAGCAGTGAGGCTTCGAAAGGTGATGCTTGAACTTTTTGAAAAACCGGGTTTTGACCTGGGACTGATAGATGACGGCCTGAAGCCGCAGCTTTTTGATATCCTGGCGAATCCGGAATTTGCGGCAAAAAGAGAATCAGAAAAGCTGAACAGGCTGCTGTCAGGCATAGGAGATCATGACAGGATCATCATCTATGGCGCGGGAAATTATGCCAGGGCATTGTATGCGATGCTTCACAGGGAGAGACTTGAACTGCTGGTGGATTGCTTTGTGGTTTCGGATCCTGAGAATAATCCGGACACACTTTTTGATATTCCTGTACGAAGTATTGATGACATCAATTTTGGAGGGTCGGTGCTATGTATTATAGCAGTAAAAAATAATGCAGGGATCGAAGAAAAACTTAGGGCGAAGTCTTTCCGGGATATAGTTTTTTACCCGGATCTTATATAAAAAAGCGTTGAAATGACTGAGGTGTGATAAGTTGAAGATAACAGAAGTGGAACATTTATATACTGATAGAAATGGAACGTTTAATCCGGACATATTTGATGAAAAGGTGATCATATATGGCTGCAAAAATTCCGGAAAACATCTGTATGATCGTATTCAAAAAGCTGGAGGACAGGTAGAAGCATTTGTTGACAGACGAGCAGAAGAATATGAAAAGACAGGTTTTTGCGGGATCAAAGTAATACCTCCTTTTAAGTTGAATTCATATAAAACATATTCTGTGATCATATCATTTGTTTTCTGGCCGCAGATTATTGAGGATATTGCAGATGATATGAAGGTTTATGCTGATTATCCTTTTTGGGAAAAAAGTGGCAGCAGGTGTATTTTGTGTGGCTGCAACGAAACGGTATCTGTCAGATCCGGCTTTGTTCCTTTCTTGCAGGAAAGGATGTTCTTGGGAAACGCTCCGGAAACAGATTGGGTTCATTGCAGGAATTGTGAGGTGTCGTTTTCCTCGTACAGACCGACCGAGGAAGAATTCGGACGTTTATACAGTGGCTACAGGGGAGAGGAATATTCAAAGCAAAGAAAGATTTATGAACCCTGGTATGATAATGAATTGTTGTTTGGGGAAGAGGCTACGGAAAAGAGAAGAAGAGATGCTTTTGCTTTTTGCCACGATATTATTGACCACGTGCCAAAGGCGATTTTGGATTATGGAGGAGATCGTGGACAATATATTCCTAAAGAGTGGGATCATAGTGAACGCTATGTGTATGAAGTATCCGGGAATGCGCCTATAGATGGAGTAAAAGCCATAGACAATCTGGAAAATGCCATGCAATTCGATTGGGATCTCATAATGAATTGCCATGTTTTGGAGCATGTATCCGATCCCGGTGAAATCATATGTAATATTCGTTCACTCATGAATGATCATACCTTGTTTTATCTTGAGCTTCCGTGTGAGTTTGCAACCGGCAATATGAGCGTTCATGAGCATATAAACGGTTTTACAAAACGGACACTTCAGATGATCGGTGAAAAGTATGACCTGGATGTCTTAAAATTCGGAAATCTTGATTGTGGAGGTGGGATAGCGGCTATCTATAGGAGAAGAACTTGTGGACTGATAGAATAATGATTCCGGCTCCCGGTCAGTTGGAAATCCGGTAAATGAGGTAAATACGAACTAAATCGTAATATGTGGGATTATGAAAAGTTTATGAAGCTAAAGAAGGATCTGACGGCATAATGAAGTATCTGGCTGACCTGTTGAAATGATGGACAAAAGGTAAATGAAGTTGTCAGACTGGCAAAAGCATATGGCTGTGAGGTGTTGACCGGAGGAAATCATCAGATTCGTATTTTGTTTTACGGGAGCGCAAATGTACAGAAATGAAAAGAAGGCCCTGATAGCCCTGTGTGATTCGATGCACGAGGCGCATGAGGCCATAATAAAAACAGGAAGCATTAAAGAAAAGACAGAACTTTGCAATATGTGCCAGCAGTGCGCCATAAAGATCGGCGAGAGTCTGGAAAAGGAGGATGCTTCGGGATTTGAAGAGACGGTTCACAGGCTTGAGGAATACTGTGAGCTTGTTTTCCGGATTTCAGGAAATGAACCCTCGGACGAGTGGGTGCAGGATGCAGGCACAGAGCCGGAAGGCGGTATAGAAAGCATGGCTGAAAGGCTGGACGTCATTGTGGATGAAGCTGCGGAAGCGATAGAGGAGATCCGCCCGCGTCTGAAGATAGCTTTTTTTCCGTACAAGGCGGAGATGTGGGATTCGCTGGAAAGCTTCTATCTTGCGGCAAGGGAGGATCCTGAGTGTGATGCGTACCTGGTGCCGATCCCGTATTTTGAATTTGACCGTGAAAAAAACGAGATGGTCTCACGCTATGACGGGGCGAGGTTTCCAAAGGATGAGGATCCCATACCCTTCAACAGATTTGATCACAGGGACGGATCTATAGATATCGCCTACACCCATTATCCGTACGATGACAGCAATCTGGTGACTACGGTGCATCCTGATTACTATTCAAGGGAGTTAAAAAAATATGTGGATAAGCTTGTCTATGCTCCCTACTATGTTACTGCCGGATTCATTGAGGACGGGCATCTTGATTTTCCTGTGTATGAAAACATGGACTACGCGGTGTTTCAGAGCGAGGACGCAAAGAAGTGCTGCAAAGGGAGGTCTTATTATGATAAGATACTGCCCTTTGGTTCATCAAAGTTTGATATGATAATAAATAAGTGTCAAAGGGGTGCAGGAATGCCACAGGAGTGGAGGGATGTCCTGGGTGACAGGCGTATCCTGATGCTCAATACGTCCATAAATGATCTGCTTCATTCAAATGAGGCCGTTATTGGGAAGCTGTCGTATTTTTTTGATCTCATAAAGAACGATGACAGGCTTGCTGTGATATGGAGACCGCATCCTTTGCTTGAATCTACCATGAGGGCTATGAGGCCGGATCTGCTTGAAAGCTACGGAAATCTGAAGAAAAGGTTCTCCGATGAAGGGATCGGTGTGTTTGATACCACGCCTGATATCTCGGATACTGTAGCGATCGCCGATGGATATATCGGATCGTCCGGGAGCTCAGTCATCAACCTTTTTGCGGCGGCGGGAAAGCCGGTGTTTATTTTTAACAATACGGTCAGGGAGCCTGTTTCGCATGATGACAGGAGGGTGCTTCAGCTTAACGGTATAGAGTGCGTTCGTGGACGCCTCTACCTGAAGCCGTATAATATGAACGCGATCTTTTCGGTGAATCTTTCAAATCTGAGCTTTCCCTTAAAATTTGAAGGAAGCATACCGGATGTGACTGACTGGACCTGTTCTTTGTATGGTCTTGTCAGAGCCGGGGAGAAGCTTTACATGGCACCTTATTTTGCGGATGATGCGGTATGCTTTGATCCGGTGATGGGGACAGTGTCAAGGCTTGGCGCGATAGGGAGAAACTATGATGTGAGATTTGCGGGGATTGGGATACCGTTGCCATCGAGGAAATCACTGTTTTTCCTTCCTGCAAACAACAAATATCTGATCATGGAATATATTCCTGACAGGCAGAAATGGATGTATCATCAGGAGAGTCTCGCCGAGCTTCACGACGGTGTTGCAAGACCGAACTATATAGGGCTGTTCCTCGGAGGTGCGGCCTATAACGATCTGATCTGGTATTCTACAGGTGTCTGCAACAGGATACTGAAGCTTGAACCGGGGACCGGAAAGTACGAGATACTGTACCTTGGGAAGCCGGAATTTACCGATGAGCTTCACTTTGTTCTGAAGGGCGCCTCAAAGGAAGGGCTTTGGGTAGGTGCCGGAGGAAGTGCTGATCTTTACCTTGCGCCATATGATGCATTGTCCGATATGGATAAGTGGAGACTGTATACGATGCCGGAGGATTATGATTTTGTGCATGATGATATGGGAGACCCGATCGGTGGTACCGGAAGTGTTTATGAGCTGGGAGATGATATGATCATCTTCCCATACAGAAATCCGCACATGATGAAGATGAACAAGGAGACCGGAAAGATATCGTATCTGGCGGAGGGATTTTTTGATGGCACACAGGAAAAGGGCATCGGTTATGAGCTGAAGTTTTCATCGGTTATCGGTGCCGGATGCCTTCTGGGAACCGACAGATATGTACTCCAGAGGATGCGGGATCTTCACGTTGCGGTGATAGACTTAAACGACGGAAGCTATGAGGAGTTTGTGCCTGAGATACCTTCGGATCTGTTTGAAAAGCTGGTTCCGAAGGACGCCGGATTTTTTAAGGGCGATACCTATGATTATTTCAGGATGGATGAGTCAAGGCTTTTCCCGCTGGAAAACTTTCTGGATGTATTTGCGCGTGACGGTTACGAGGGTGTGAAGGAAAGACAGAAAAAAGAACTTGAGACACTGGCCGCAAACCTTGACGGTACCTGCGGAGTGAAGACGCATGAATATCTGAAGAGGACATTGATGTGAAAGTCAATCAGGGGACGGTTCTCTGATTGACCTTGAAGAAAAGCAGTCAATCAGAGAACCGTCCCCCTGATTGAAAATTAAAACTATGGAAAAGTACGATAAATTTAAAGCGGAAGAAGAGAATAAAAGGAAAGGCCGTGAGCTTGTGAAAGAGCTTCCAACGGGGCTTTTGCGCTGGTATCATTTTGAGCGTGGTGCAAGGGCGCTCTATGTGGGGGATGATGAAGATGCCATGGCAGGGATGCTGCGTGAGGACAAGGGACTTGCGCTT
>CAMVDF010000001.1 GCA_947166195.1 uncultured Lachnospiraceae bacterium | reverse complement strand
CATGTCTTCAAGCTCTATCTTTGCCTCCTGCCACTTTTTTACCTCATCAAAAAAATCGAGAGTCTTTTGCTGGTCATCACTGTATGGGAGATCCAGCGAAAAGTCAAAGTCGGAAAGATCAAGAGTGTCTTCTCCCTCCTCGATGGCGTGTTTGATACACTCTATCATCCTGTCCTTGTCATATATGGTGTCATGGTTGTCGTCAAGCTCGTACAGTCCGTCCTCGTTCATGGTGATCCTTACCACAAGCTGTGGATGGTCGGGAAGAACGCTTACAAATTCAAGGCGTCTGATCGCCCTGTCGATCAGATCTTCATCAAATTTCAGGTTTTTGACGAGTCCGAAATCCTTTTCCGAGGAAATATCCGGAAATGCTTCGGAACAGAAGGAATTCCCCCTGATCCTGCCCACGGCGAGTGCGGTACTCTTTTTTGTGATGTCATCTTCGGTTATAACACCCTGTATAACTCCGTCACGCAGGATGGTAAGCGAGTAATCATCCGATCCATCGTCAGATGAAACAAGATCCATGGCGGAGTTTGTCACAACAAGCCTGTTGAAATAATCACTGCAGGTAAAACCTGTTGCATAGACATCGCTTCCAAAAAAGACCGTCCCGGCCGTAAACAAACAGGCAAAAAGGATTGCGAAATATATTGTTTTCCTTCTTTCAGGCCCTTCCTTCCCTGATATCTTTTTCATCAAATGCCTCCTCGATCGCACCACCAGGTGAGACCATGGGAAATACCTTGTCATCCTCTTCTATCATCACATCTATGACGGTCGGCACATCGGATGCAAGGGCTTTTTTTATCGCCTTGTCAACTTCTTCTTTTTTTGTGATCCTGATGGCATTGCAGCCCATGCCTTCTGCGATCTTTACATAGTCCGAACTGTCTTCAAGCACCGTATTCGAATATCTTTTGTCATAAAACAGTGTCTGCCACTGCCTGACCATTCCCAAAACCCTGTTGTCTATGACTATCTCTATAACGGGGATCCTGTTCCTGGCTGCAGTCATGAGCTCGTTCATGTTCATGCGGAAACACCCGTCGCCGGCAATATTGACACATACCCTGTCAGGATTTCCGGTCTTTGCCCCTATGCAGGCTCCCAGACCGTATCCCATGGTACCGAGTCCTCCTGATGTCAGGAACTGCCTCGGAGACTTGAATCTGTAGAACTGGGCCGTCCACATCTGATGCTGTCCCACATCGGTCGATACTATGGCATCCGAGGAGGTGAGTGCATCAAGCCTTTCGATCACATAGGGACAGGTAAGCCTGTCTTTTGGATAATCGAGAGGAAACTTGCTGCAGTATTCCCTGATATGGGCATTCCATTCGCTGTTATCTTTTTCATCGACCAGAGGCAGGAGTTTTTCAAGAACCTCTTTCAGGTCACCGGTAACATAAGCATCGGTACGGATATTTTTGTTTATCTCCGCATCATCGATGTCAATGTGAAGGATCTTTGCGTGGGAGGCAAAACGTTTTGCATTACCGACAACTCGGTCAGAAAACCTTGCTCCGAGTGCTATCAGCAGGTCACATTCGGATACGCCTCTGTTTGAAGCCTTTGTGCCATGCATTCCGATCATGCCCGTGTAATGAGGATCATAGGCGCTGACGGCACCCTTTCCCATGAGTGTATCGCAGACGGGGGCGTCGATCTTTTCGATAAACTGCTCAAGTACTTTTGATGCTCCCGAAATGACGGCTCCTCCTCCGACATAGATGTAGGGCTTTTTAGACCTGTTTATAAGCTTTGCGGCATCCTTCAGTCCGGAATCATCAATCACAGGGTTGGGAAAGGTTTCCGCAGGTATATCACAGGCCTCAAACCTGCATTTTGCTGCCGTCACATCCTTTGTGATATCCACGATGACAGGTCCGGGCCTGCCGCTTTTTGCAATACTGAAGGCCTTTCGAAGCGTATCTGCAAGGATATTCACATCCTTGACTATATAGCCGTGCTTCGTTATCGGCATTGTGATGCCGACTATATCAACCTCCTGAAAGGTATCCTTGCCCAAAAGAGGCAGATTGACATTTGCAGTGATCGCCACCATGGGTACGCTGTCCATATATGCGGTTGCGATCCCGGTCACCAGATTTGTGGCTCCGGGTCCGGAGGTGGCAAAACACACACCGACCTTTCCCGTACTTCTGGCGTATCCGTCTGCTGCATGTGAAGCACCCTGCTCATGGGACGTGAGTATATGCCTGATCTCGTCACTGTGCTTGTATAATTCATCATAAACATTGAGGATAGTACCGCCAGGATAACCGAACACGGTATCTACACCCTGTTCCTTCAGGACCTCTATGACTATCTCGGCTCCCGTAAGCTGCATAATAAAACCTCCCGTCCTTACTTTATCTCAAGTATAGCGCCTCTGTTACCGCTGGTGACCAGTTTTTCATAACGTGCAAGATAACCGGTCGTCACCCTGGGTTCCTTTGGCTTCCATTCTTTTTTGCGCTCGTTCAGTTCATCATCGGATACATCAACATTGAGGGAATTTTCAGGTATGTTGATCTTTATGATGTCCCCCTCTTTTATCAGGGCAATGGGTCCGCCCACGGCTGCTTCCGGTGAGATATGCCCTATCGATGCTCCTCTGGAAGCCCCCGAAAATCTGCCGTCGGTCAAAAGAGCAACAGTTTCTCCGAGCCCCATACCGGCTATGGCAGATGTGGGATTGAGCATCTCTCTCATGCCGGGTCCGCCCTTGGGGCCTTCGTATCTGATGACCACTACATCTCCCGGATTGATCTTTCCGCCGTATATCGCAGCAATGGCATCCTCTTCGCAGTCAAATACCCTTGCAGGTCCCTCATGGACCATCATGGAAGGCGCAACCGCGGAACGCTTCACGATGCCGGTATCGGGAGCGATATTTCCCTTGAGTACCGCAATACCTCCCTCCGGACTGAAGGGGTTATCGATCGGTCTGATGGTTTCGGGATCAAGATTTACGGCATCTTTTATGTTTTCGCCAACAGTCTTTCCCGTCACCGTCATACAGTCAAGATTCAAAAGCCCCTTCTTTGAAAGCTCGTTCATGACTGCATAAACTCCTCCGGCCTCATTAAGGTCCTCCATATAGGTTCTGCCAGCAGGGGCCAGATGACAGAGGTTGGGTGTCTTTGCACTGACCTCGTTTGCTATCTCCATGTCAAGCACAAATCCTGCTTCATGAGCTATGGCGGGCAGATGGAGCATGGTATTTGTGGAACATCCCAGAGCCATATCAACTGTAAGCGCATTCATGAACGCCTCTTTTGTGAGGATATCCCTGGGTCTGATGTTCTTTCTGTACATCTCCATGACCATATTTCCGGCATGTTTTGCAAGCCTGATCCTTTCGGAATATACAGCCGGTATGGTACCGTTTCCGCGAAGTCCCATTCCTATGGCTTCAGTCAGGCAGTTCATGGAATTTGCGGTATACATGCCTGAGCATGATCCGCAGGTCGGACATGTATGCTCATCAAAATAATCAAGTTCCTTTTCATCTATTGTTCCGGCCTTTTTTGCACCTACGGCTTCAAACATGGATGAAAGAGATGTTTTTTTGCCATGAACCCTTCCGGCAAGCATCGGGCCTCCGGATACAAAGACCGTTGGGACATTTACCCTTGCAGCAGCCATGAGAAGACCCGGTACATTCTTGTCGCAGTTCGGGACCATGACCAGAGCGTCAAACTGATGAGCGATAGCCATACATTCTGTTGAATCACAGATGAGATCCCTTGTGACCAGAGAATACTTCATGCCTATATGGCCCATGGCGATACCGTCACATACTGCGATGGCAGGAAAAACAACGGGCATGCCTCCGGCTTCCGCAACGCCGAGTTTTACAGCCTCAACGATCTTGTCTATGTTCATGTGGCCCGGAACTATCTCATTGTAGGAACTGACGATCCCGACCATGGGGCGTTTCATTTCCTCTCTGGTAAATCCCAGCGCATTGAAAAGACTCCTGTGAGGAGCGTGCTCATCTCCGAGTTTTACATTATCACTTTTCATATAAGCCTCCTACAATCTGTTTGCGATCAGGGTTCCCATTTCATCCGTGTTTACCCTCTTCATTCCGTCTGACATGATATCTATGGTACGGTAGCCCTCCTTCAGGACAGATTTCACCGCGTTTTCGATATCGGAAGCCTCTTTGTCCCTGTCAAAGGAAAAGCGAAGCATCATTGCGGCAGAGAGGATGGTGGCAATGGGATTTGCTATATTCTGTCCGGCTATATCAGGCGCCGATCCGCCTGAGGGCTCATAAAGTCCGAATTTTGTTTCGTTTAATGAGGCGCTTGAAAGCATACCTATGGAACCGGTGATCTCGGCCGCCTCATCAGAAAGGATATCTCCGAACATATTCTCGGTAAAGACCACATCAAACTGTGCCGGATCCTTTACAAGCTGCATTGCCGCATTATCAACAAGCATATGAGACAGCTCCACATCCGGATAATCACGTGAGACTTCCTCCGTCACCTTTCTCCAGAGTCGGGAAGAATCAAGTACATTTGCCTTGTCCACGCTTGTGACTTTTTTCCGCCTCTTTGAAGCGATCTCAAAAGCCTTGACCGCGCACCGCCTGATCTCTTCTTCGCTGTAGGTCAGGGTATCTACGGCTGTTGTAACTCCGTCTTTTTCCTCCGTATATCTTTTCCCGAAGTAAAGACCTCCCGTAAGCTCCCGGACTATGATGAGATCAAAGCCCTTCTGTGCGGTCTTTTCACTTAAGGGACATGCGCTCTTCAGCTCATCATAGAGAACCGAAGGACGGAGGTTTGCAAAAAGGTTCAGCGCTTTTCTGATCCCCAAAAGACCTGCCTCCGGACGTTTATCCGGCGGAAGTTTGTACCACGGCGATGTCGAGGTGTTTCCGCCTATCGATCCCATCAGTACCGCTTCCGAGGCTTTTGCTGCTTTTACGGCTTCGTCAGTCAGTGGAACGCCGTATTTATCTATTGAACAGCCTCCCATGAGGATATCTGTATATTCAACGGAAAAACCGTTTTTTGAAGCTGAGGCATCCAGTACCTTTCTGGCTTCACGGACTACTTCCGGTCCGATACCGTCTCCCGATATAACACCTATCTTCATATCACTTGTCCTTCTTTTCATCAGATGATGCAGCGGATTCAGCCTTTTCTATCTGGGTGATGGCTTCCTTTTTCATGGGGATCCTGCAGTTTTTATTATTTCCGAATTCTACGATAACGGTATCATCGGAAATATCTATGATCACACCGTAAAAACCGCTGGTAGTAAGCACGGAATCTCCGACTTCCAGACCCGAAAGGAGTTCTTTCATCCTGTTCTGCTCTTTTTTCTGGGGCCTGATCATCACAAGATACAGGAAAGCTCCGATGGCGACCACATAAAGCACCATCATCAGGATACCCTGGGTTGATGACCCGCCCTGTGCAGCAGCATTTAATAATACGTTATTCATATGACACCTCCGTTAGTTAAATATTGATCAAGGAATCTTTTTCGGAATCCCCCGAAATCTCCGTTTTGAAGAGCATTTCTGATCTCTTCCATCAGATGATTGTAAAAATACAGGTTGTGTGTTACGCAAAGCCTGAGGCCCAGCATTTCGTTTGCCTTGAGCAGATGCCTGATATATGCTCTGCTGTATCTTTTGCAGGCAGGACATCCGCAGCCCTCTTCTATCGGCCTGTCATCCTTTGCATAGGCTGCATTTTTCAGGTTCAGTTTCCCGCTGTGGGTGTACAGTTGTCCATGTCTGGCGTTTCTGGACGGGTACACACAGTCAAAAAAATCCACTCCGCGGTATACCGCCTCGACTATATTGTCGGGTGTGCCGACTCCCATGAGGTATACCGGTCTGTCTGCCCTCAGATGGGGAACAGTCACATCCAGCACATGGTACATTTCTTCATGAGACTCTCCGACTGCAAGTCCGCCTATGGCAGAGCCGTCAAGCTCAAGGTCTGACATGAATTTTGCATTTTCCGTACGTATATCATCATACACCGCTCCCTGGTTTATGCCAAAGAGAAGCTGTTCTTTGTTTACGGTGTCCGGAAGGCTGTTCAGCCGTTTCATCTCATCTATACAGCGAAGGAGCCACCTTTCGGTGCGTCTGACGGATTCTGTCACATACTCCTTTGAGGCCTTTGAGCTGGGGCATTCATCAAATGCCATTGCTATGGTGGAGCCCAGATTTGACTGGATCTGTATGCTCTCCTCCGGCCCCATGAATATCCTGTGTCCGTCAATATGGGACCTGAAATGGACGCCGTCATCATTGATCTTTCGGAGAGGTTTGAGAGAAAACACCTGAAACCCTCCGGAATCTGTAAGCACCGGACCCTCCCAGGAAGTGAATTTCCTGATGCCTCCCATCTCCTTTATGAGAGTGTCCCCGGTACGCACATGCAGATGGTAGGTATTTGCCAGAACCACCTGCGTATCTATTTCCTCCAGATCATCAAAGGACACAGCGCCCTTTATCGCGCCGGTCGTAGCGACATTCATGAATACGGGAGTCTTTATGGTGCCGTGCAAAGTCACAAATTCCCCCAGCTTTGCGCGATCCTCCCGGATCTTTACAAAAAACCTGTCAGAGCTCATTGTACCACTCCGATCATCTCGTCATATTCTTCAAGACAGAGATTCAGTCTTTTCATCTCCTTTGCAGCCTTTATTCCCACATATCTGTAATGCCAGGGCTCAAACTCAATATCAGTCACATTAACCTTGTCGGCCGGGTATCTGAGGATGAATCCGTAGTCTGAAGCATTCTTTGCAAGCCATTTTCCGGCTTCTGTATCTGCAAACCCTTCATCAAGCCTCTGATATTTTGGTGTAACGAAATCAAAGGCCAGGCCAACCTGATGTTCACTCGTTCCGGGTATGGCAACGGTTTCCGATGCGAGGTCAAATGCCCTTGCATGATCATAGCCTTCTCTTTCGTATTGTGCGACCTTTTTTTCAAAAAGCTTTTGCTGCTTTTCCTCATCCCTGTAGGGAGAACATATGAAGATATCCACTCCGTCATCCTCTGCAGCCTGAAGAAGACTGTTCACATGCTCCACGACCCTGACATCGGATTTGATATTTCCCTTTATGGTGGCAAGTTCAAAACGGTAGTCTGAAGGGATCAGATTCTTTTTGTTTATAAGGATCAAAGACCAGTCTTCTTCAAACCCGGCTTCCTTCAACCCCTGTCCTTCTTCATATACAAGTACCCTGCTGCCTGAATCAAACTGCCCGTTTTCTTCATCAAGTTTTCTTGCGGCACTCCTCGAACCTTCAAGGATACCTCTGATGTTTGTATTATCAGCCTTTTCAACCTCGAACTCGTTGCCGTCCTCATCAACAAGGATGATGGTCCGGTCTTCTTCCCCGGCTTCAGCATCTCCGATGGAGGCCAGAACGGAAAAACTTGAAAAAATAATAAATACAAGGACCGCAAAGCAGGCCGCGCTTATTTTTCTGATATACGGAAGAGAACTCATTTGTTTTCCCTTTGATCCATCGGGATGTAATCTCTTTGAGGCTGGGCGCTCTTGAAGGCGGGACGGATGATCTTGCCGTTGTTCGAGAGCTCCTCAATACGGTGTGCGGTCCATCCGGATATCCTCGCACAGGCAAAGAGCGGCGTATACAGTTCGACCGGGAGATTAAGCATGCTGTATACAAAGCCTGAATAAAAGTCCACATTGCAGCATACTCCCTTGTATATGGGCCTTTTTTTCTCGATGATCCCGGGTCCGAGCTTTTCTACCAGCGCATAGAGATTGAATTCGTCAAGTCTGCCCTTTTCCTCTGCAAGCTTTTCGACAAAACTCTTAAAGATCACCTCTCGTGGATCTGAATGTGAATAGACCGCATGACCCATACCGTAGATCAGCCCCTGTTTGTCAAATATCTTTTTGTCAATTATATCATTCAGGTATCTTGATACCGCTTCCTCATCCTTCCAGTCGGAAATGGATTTTTTCATATCATCAAACATCTTGATGACCTTGATATTCGCACCGCCGTGTCTGGGTCCCTTGAGGGAGGCCAGAGATGCCGCCACCGTTGAATAGGTATCCGTTCCTGTGGAGGTTATGACATGTGTGGTAAACGTGGAATTGTTTCCACCGCCGTGGTCGGCATGAAGCACCAGTGCTATATCAAGTATCTTTGCTTCAAGAGGTGTGTATTCACTTGTGGGCCGAAGAATATGAAGCAGATTTTCGGCACAGGACAGCTCGGCTACAGGAGGATGGATGAAAAGGCTGTTTCCGTTCTGGTAATGTGAATAGGCCTGGTATGCATAAACCGCAAGCATCGGGAATACCGATATCAGCTGGAGTCCCTGCCTTAGTACATTTGGTATGGATATATCATCCGCATTGCTGTCATATGAATAAAGCGTCAGTACGCTTCTGGCCAGGGTATTCATCATATCATTGCTGGGAGCCTTCATGATCACATCACGCACAAAATTTTTGGGCAGCGATCTGTAGGAGCCGAGCATCGCGCAAAAGTCTTCAAGTTCGGCACGGTTTGGCAGTTTCCCGAAGATCAGCAGATAGGTGATCTCCTCAAAGCCGAAACGGTTTTCCTTTTCAAAGCCCCTGACCAGATCTTTGATATTGTAGCCTCTGTAGTAGAGATTTCCGTCTGCAGGGACCCTTTCACCGTTTACGATCTTTACCGCCTGGATATCTGAAATGTGGGTCAGACCGGCAAGAACACCCTTGCCGTCAAGGTCACGCAGACCCCTCTTCACATCAAACTGTCTGTACATCTCCGAGTCTATGATCATGGAGTTTTTTGCCTTGTCGGCAAGTATCTCAATTTCCGGAGTTATCTCGGAATAATCCATCTCATTTTTTGTCATAAGTTCCTCCTGGCAAAAAGTGATGACAGCGCAAAAAGTCCAAAACGCAAATCAACAAGATAGTATACACTATAGACGGACTTTTCGCAAACTGTTAGATATCGTAGTTATAAGAAGAAAAAAATGATATCATCCTATTATATGGAGGTGATAAATATGGATGACAGGGTACTTTTGAAAGAGGCTTCAAGGGCAAGGGAGTTTTCGTATTCGCCCTATTCTGATTTTGCCGTCGGCGCGGCACTGCTTTCAAAGAGCGGAAAGGTATATACAGGGTGCAATGTGGAAAATGCCGCTTTCACCCCCGGAAACTGCGCGGAAAGAACGGCCGTATTCAAGGCTGTCAGCGAAGGGGAACGGGAATTTGAAGCCATTGCCATAGTCGGAGGCAGGAACGGGTCAAAACCCGAAACAGTCTATCCCTGCGGAGTGTGCAGACAGGTTTTGTGTGAATTTGTGGATGCGGAAAGCTTTCGTGTGATAACAGGTGAACCTGAAGGTGAAATGAAGGTCATGACCTTTAATACTCTCCTTCCTTTTTCCTTCGGCCCGAAAAGTCTTTGATGATCAGTCCTTTTGAAGGTATTTTTTCTGCATGTTCATGGAGAAGATCCCGAAAAGAATGACAAGGGACATGGCAACAAGAGATGTTATCATGGGGGTCTTTTCCGGAACAGTGATGCCCGCAACAGGAAGCACCCAGGTCGTCAGTCCGCAAAGCACAAGGATCAGTCCCAGAACGATGCTTGGAAGAAACATATTGCTTATATAATCATCCTTATGGGGAGCATTATCGATATCTATGTTACGGCTGACAAGGGATTTGGGGATCCTTGATGCGATCTTCATTGAAAGCGCACCGTAGATGAGATAAAGGCCCGCTCCCACTATCACATAATCCAGAAAATTGTCCGCCTTTTGAAACATTCCGGTTTCGTTCATTTTTCTTCCTTTCATATTGTACCTGTAAAAAAACAATTCAGCCTTTTGGCATTGCAAAAATCATAAATATATTGTATATTGTTTTGTGTAGTGTTTCAACACACTCAAGTAAAACTGTGAGGTGATCCGTTTTGGATAGATCGGATATAAAAGTTCTAATCTGTGATGATTCGCTCCTTGCCAGAAAAAATCTGACTGACAAGCTTGCTCAATGCGGTGTGAAAAATGTCCTCACCGTTACTGACGGCCAGTCTGCAGTGGATACCTACAAGGCCGAAAGACCTCATGTCATCTTTCTTGATGTTGTAATGCCCGTTAAGGACGGTATCACTGCTCTTCGTGAGATCAAGGAGTTTGACAGGGATGTGTATGCCATAATGGTCTCCTCTGTCGGGACTCAGATGCATATCAGGGAAGCCATCAAATGCGGAGCAAAGGATTTCCTCCAGAAACCTGCGACACTTGAGCAGGTAACCGTCATCATCGAACATCTGCTGAGCAGTGACTGAATTCCTCAGGAAAGGAATCCGGTCACTGTTTTTTTCATATCCTCTTTTTCTATCACTGTAGTGTGCCTTACGGGCGCATTTTTTATTTCTATCACAGCCTGCGGGATTTCCGTGTTGCTGATGGATGAAAGTTCATCTATCAGGGTCATGTCATCCTTTCCCGCAGAATCATTTGAAAGAGCCTTCATGACACTTGAGGCAAATTTGTAAGGACTTGCAGTTGAAGCTATGATCGTCTCCTCTCCGGTCAGCGTATCCTTAAGGGAGTTGTAGACACGGGATGCCACGGCTGTATGGGTATCAATGACATACCCTGTTTCATCGTACAGCCTTTTGATCTCGGCAAGGGTTTCCTCCTGAGTTGCATAGCCTTCCAGAAATCCCGAAAGCTTTTGCTTCATTTCATCATCGATCTCATACCTTCCCTTTTCTGAAAGATCCTTCATGAGAAGAGCACACTTTTCATCATCATCACCGGCCAGGTGATATATGAGTCTTTCCAGATTGCTGGATATCAGTATATCCATGGAAGGCGAGCAGGTCAGAATGAAAGGTCTGTTTTTGTCGTATACACCGTCCTTCAGAAAATCAAAGAGTACTTTGTTGTCATTTGAGGCACAGATAAGCTTGTTTACGGGAAGGCCCATCCTTTTTGCATAGTATGCAGCAAGTATATTTCCGAAATTTCCCGTTGGTACGCAGATATTTATCCTGTCATTTGTATTTATCCGGCCATCCTTCAAAAGGCGGCAGTAAGCATATACATAATAAACGATCTGGGGAACAAGGCGTCCTATATTGATGGAATTTGCAGAGGAAAAACAAAAGCCCTTCTGCCTTATCTCCTCTTTGAACGCATTATCATTAAAGATCGCCTTTACACCGCTCTGACAGTCGTCAAAATTTCCGTTGACTCCGACAACGCTTGTATTGGCGCCTGTCTGGGTGACCATCTGGAGTTTTTGGATGGGGCTGACTCCGTCCTTTGGATAAAATACCATGATCCTGGTCCCGGGAACATCGGCAAATCCAGCCAGAGCTGCTTTTCCGGTATCGCCTGAGGTGGCAGTCAGTATGACTATCTCCTCTTTGACATCATTTTTCTTTGCAGAAACCGTCAAAAGATGAGGCAGTATGGAAAGTGCCATATCCTTGAAGGCGATGGTCTTTCCGTGAAAGAGCTCAAGATAATATACCTTTCCGGCATATACCATGGGTGCTATCTCGGGTGTATCAAATTTTTCATCATAGGCCGACGCTATACACCCTTTAAGCTCTTCTTCGGTGAAATCGTCAAAATAGAGCTTCATGATCTCATAGGCCAGCTCCCTGTAGTCAAGCTCCTTTAATTCATCAAGGGTCCTGTCAAATACAGGTATTTCCTGGGGGACAAAAAGACCTCCGTCATCGCTTAAGCCCTTGAGGATCGCAAGGGAAGCAGGCAATTTCAGATTCTTATTTCTGGTACTGTTATATAACATATTAACCTCCAAATAATATCTATGTATTTGAACCGGCTCCCGCAGGTCACCTCCCATACCTGCGGGAGCAAAAACCACAATACTAAACCTTTACCAATATGACAATGTAGTATTCTATCATAAATTTCCGATTTATGGTATCATATCTTATCATGACAGGTGTATTCAAAACAACAAAAAAAGATGGAACGGTTTATTACCGTGCTTCCATAACATACAGAGGCAAGCATATCAGCCTTGGAAGCAGCGAATCCGAGAAAGAGGCTGTCCGCATGTATCAAACGGCAGCAAAGGTGGTCAAGGGCGACTGCGTTATCGAGGAATACCAGAATTATGCCGGGATACCCTTCAGGAAATATATTACGCTGATCAATTTCCGTGATAACGGTATCTATATCAAAAATCCCATCATAATGAGAAGAACCTATTTCTCCTACTATCTTTCACCGGATATCGAACTGAAATTTGACATGGAGGATCTCTTTTATTATTCAGAGCATGCCATCATGAAAAGAGGCAGGCATCTTTTTGTCACAGCCTACGGACTTCAGGAAAATGTCATGGCCAGGTACGGCATAGGCGGTTTTGCCGTTCCCGGAAAGGATTATGTTTTTGTAAACGGGGATGACACCGATCTGAGATACTCAAATATACGCGTGATAAACAGGTTCTCCATGGTAAAGGCCGTGAAGGAGGGCCTGAGCACCGCATATGATGTCAGGATCCATCTTGAAGGCGACTGGAAGATAGGAAGATTTCCCACAGAGATCCTCGCCTGCGTTGCATACAACAAGGCTTTGGATGAGGCAAAGAAGCATTCGCTCAAACCCAGGAGCAGCTATATTTATATAGAGGAGCTGAATGCAAGGCAGTATGCCGAGGTCTATTCGGTGGTGAAACTTCCTCAAAAATACCTGGACTATCTTGAAAACTACCGTTCCGAATAGGAAATGAAACAGATATCAAGGGAAACCTTTGATTCTATGCCGTTTACCGAGCCTTCATTGTTGTACTGTCTGATGGCATATCTATAGGGATAATCACTTTTTTCATCTGTATCAAAAAGCCAGACACCATATCTTTGAAGCATTACGGGGTTCATGTTTTTGATGAGCCTCTCTTTTGTCCCGCCGATCATGGGTGTGTAGCCGTAGGATGCCACAGTCTCGCAAAATGCTATGGCGCAGTCAGTGAGAGCAGACGCACTCAGGGATTCGGTCCGGTATGTATCATTTGCCACAGCCTCGCTGTCAAATACCACCGGGTACCTGATCTTTTTTCCGGCAAGAGCTGCCACACAGTAATTTGCTTCTTCTATCGCCTCTTCTCTTGTTACTGCCTGTGAGAAAAAATACGCTCCTACATCTATCCCGTTGGCCGAACACCCCGCCAGGTTTTTTTCAAAAGATTCATCCATCAGTACATTCCCGGTAGAATACCCCCGGGAGCCGAGTTTCAGCATGGCAAATTCTATCCCGTCTGCTTTTACCTTTGCCCAGTCAATATCTCCGTTGTTTTTTGAAACATCTATCCCGGTATGGGATGATGGTTTTCCGTTGATACTGTAGGTCAGCCGTCCCCTGTCGTCGGTGGAGAAGCCATCTTCCGAAAGATCATTGCGGGAGATACTGCGGCTTATCGCCACATATTCAGGCTCTTCTCCTTCATTTTTGATATTGAACCTGTTTTCGCTCTCCTTCTCTTCTTTTTCCTTTGCCGCAGCATCTTCGGAAATCTTTTTCAGGATCTCCTCCTTTTCCTTCCTGATGTCGCTTTTGTTTCCGGATATGGCAACCTTTTCCTCGTCGGTATCATACATATTCCAGAAGTTCAGTTCATCTGAAGTACGGGTGTTTTTTCCTGCGGTATACTCAGGCTTTTCCTCCGGCACTTCTTCCGCGGAAACCGTGGGAAGAGTGGAATTGCTGTTCACATCCCGCCTTGTGTTTTTTTTGTTTGATGAAAGGGTCAGCAAAAGAATGCCGAGGATGGCAAGCGATGCGACTATACACCCGACAGCTATGCGTTTCCCGGCATTTACCCCGTCATTATATGAATCATCATTGAACATTGACATGCTTTTGACCCCGTCTGATACGTGTGGTAAGATTATACTTGATATGAATTTATTAGTCAAAAATGCAGTCCGGAGGAAATATGCAGACTCTGAAAAACACGGTATCGGATCAGAATATGAGATATCCGGTCGAAAGACTGGGGGATCCGGAAAAACTGCTCTTTATTGATATAGAAACCACAGGCCTGTCGCCGGCAAATTCACAGATATATCTGATAGGTTGTCTTTATATCAAAAACGGCACCTGGCGAACAGTACAGTTTTTTGCCGATAATACCGATGAAGAGGAAGCGATCCTCTATTCATTTTATAATTTTGCTCTTCCCTTTGATACTCTCATCACTTTCAACGGAAACAGATTTGATATACCCTTTCTTCAGGAAAGACTGAACAGGTATGATTTTCTTTTTGATCTGGATAATTACAGCGGAGTTGATATATACAGGAGACTACGTCCCTATAAGGCGTTGTTTGCGCTACCTGACATGAAGCAAAAGACCATCGAGGGCTTCCTTGATATCAACAGGGATGATGAGAAAAGCGGAAGTGAACTCATAAAGGTTTACCTGGACTATACGGAAAGGCCGTCGGAATTTGCCCTCAATCTCCTGCTCCAGCACAATTATGATGATATCTGCGGTATGAAGAGCATCCTTCCCATGCTGGCCTACAGCGATCTTTTCAACGGGGAGATAAAGGCTGAAAAAGCTGTCAGGAATAATTACAAGGATTATAACGGATATCTTCGTTCGGAACTGATCATAGAGTTTTCTTTTCCGGTAACACTGCCCAAAAATGTTTCTGCAGGATTCACGGACTGCTACCTCATGGCCGGCGGAAACCGGGGCAAACTCCGCGTTTCCATGTTTACCGGTACATTGAAGTTCTTTTATCCCAATTATAAGGATTATTATTTTCTGCCGGATGAGGACCGTGCCATACACAAATCCGTAGGTACCTATGTGGACAAAGATCGCCGTATACAGGCGACTGCATCAAACTGTTATGCAAAAAAGAAGGGCGTTTTTCTCCCGGAATGGGATGAGATAGTCACTCCCGTATTTTATGAGAATTACAAGGACAATACCATGTATTTTGAACTGGGCGAGAATATCAGGAATGATCCGTCCATATTTACAAAATACGCTTCCCACATCATGGAGACCATAATGAAGGAAGCGTAGGATTTCTTTTCGTCTGACCGGATATCATTCCACTTTTCTGTAGTAAAAGGAATTTTCCCTTTTCAATCCGATCTCTTTGTACTTCATGATCTGCTCGGTGCTTCCGATAAAGAGAAGACCGCCGATCTTCAGCGAATCAGAAAACTTTTTGAATACCTCTGCTTTTGCTTCTTCGGTGAAGTATATCAGAACATTCCTGCAGATAATGAAGTCGTAGTTTGTATCGTATTTATCCAGCAGGAGGTTGTGTTCCTTGAAGGTCACATGGGACTTTATCTCGTCTGAAATCTGGAAGGACGGTCCGACCTGTGTGAAATACTTCTTTTTGAACTCGGCTGGAACTCCTGCGATGCTCTTTTCGTTGTAAAGTCCGACCTTTGCCTTTCCCATGACTGTCTTGTCAAGGTCTGTTGCAAAAATCCTGATATTGTTCATCGGGATGTGCTTTGAAAATGCCATGACAAGAGAATAAGGCTCATCGCCGGTGGAACATGCAGCACTCCACACCTTCAGGTTCTTTCCGAATCTCTTTATCAGATCAGGGAGGAACTGCTCATCTAAAAGTTTCCACTGATCAGGATTTCTGTAGAACTCGGAAACATTGATGGTGATATAATTGATGAATTCGTCAAAAATATCAGTCCTGCTCTTCAGTGCATCAACATAAGCGGGATATCCTTTGATGCCGTTTTTGCTGATCAGTGAATCGATCCGGCGTTTCATCTGCTGCTCCTTGTAGGAGTTCAGATCTATATGAGTCATTTTCAAGATCTCAGCTTTGAAATCCTCGTAAGTGTCTCTCATTCTGCACTATCCTCTGCAGTTGCTTCACTCTCCTCTGCTTTGGCATCATCTGCTGCTGCCTCTTCAGCGGGAGCATCCTTTGCCTCTTCTTCCTTTACAGGCGGAGGCAGAAGTGCCTTTATCGAAAGGCTGATCTTCTTTTCCGCCTCGTCGAAATCAACGACCTTTGCGGTAACCGTATCTCCCGTCTTCAGAATATCAGAAGGCTTTGCTATATGATCGTGTGAGATCTGGGAAACATGTAGCAGTGCATCAATGCCGGCCTCAAGTTCTATGAAAGCGCCGAAATCGGTCATCCTTGCAACGCGACCCGTAACTTCGTTTCCTACCGCATATTTCTGAGCTGCATCTATCCAGGGATTCTCATCCGGGAATTTCATGGAAAGAGCGACTTTGTTTCCGTTTATGTCCTTGATAAGTACCTTTACGGTATCTCCTACCTTGAGGAGCTTTTTGGGGCTTTCCACATGTCCCCAGGACATCTCTGATATATGGAGAAGTCCGTCAAGTCCGCCAAGATCTATGAAGGCACCGAATTCAGTGATGTTCTTGACAACACCCTCTACGGTATCGCCGACATGGATCCTTTCAAAGAGTTCCTTGCGCAGTGCCTCGTTCTTTTCCTTGATGAGGACCTTTCTGTCACCGATGATCCTGCGTCTGCGGGGATTGAACTCGGTAATGATGAATTCGATCTCCTGATCCATATATTTGTTCAGGTCTCTTTCAAATGTGTCCGAAACAAGGCTTGCGGGAATGAATACCCTTGAATCCTCGAATCCGACCGAAAGACCTCCGTCGAGTACCCTGATGACTTTTGCCTTGAGAACTTCTTTGTTGTTGAAGGCTTCCTCAAGTCTCTTGTTGCCCTTGTCCTGAGCCAGTCTCTTGTATGTGAGGACAACCTGTCCGTCACCGTCGTTAACCTTGAGAACCTTGGCTTCCATCTTGTCACCGACATTTACAACCGTGGTGAGATCAAGGGACGAATCATTTGAATACTCGTTTTTTGTTATGATGCCGTCAGCCTTGTAGCCGATGTTCAGAACTATCTCGTCAGGTTTGACTGAAATAACGCTGCCTTCTACGACCTCTCCCGTGTGTATTGTTTTGAATGACTCATTAAGCATTTGTTCAAATGTCATTTCCTCTGACATATCTTTGAACCTCCTCGATAATATAGTTTGGGGTTGAAGCCCCGGCGGTTATGCCTACACACGCAGATGATCGTGACAAAGAAAAACTCTGTGAAACCAAATCCTCAAGTGTCTGTACAAAAACCGTATTGTCACACAATCCTTTGCATATTTCATATAGTTTTCGGGAATTTGAACTGGATGCTCCCCCTATCACTATCATACAGTCCGCTTTGGAAGCGATGTTTTTTGCTTCTTCCTGACGTCTCTGTGTGGCGCTGCAGATTGTATTCACAACATTAACCCTATACTCTTTTTTCTTAAATATTTCAATAATATCTTTAAATTTATTGACATTGAAAGTGGTCTGCGATACGACACATACGGGCTTTTCATCTTCTGCCTCATATCCGTCTGCCTCTTTTGCAGAACTAATAACCCTGACCTTTTTGCCGGCAAAACTCAGGATACCCCTGACCTCGGGATGATCCCTGTCGCCCGTTATCACAATGTTTGAACCCTTTG
Organism: uncultured Lachnospiraceae bacterium; assembly: GCA_947166195.1. Classification (GTDB taxonomy): domain Bacteria; phylum Bacillota; class Clostridia; order Lachnospirales; family Lachnospiraceae; genus NK4A144. The sequence goes on along the minus strand of CAMVDF010000001.1, from coordinate 37,187 downwards.
ATGCTTCCTCTTCCACTATCCTGTGGATCTTCAGTACAAACGGGCAGGTTGCATCCACAAGCTTCAGCCCATTTTTTCGTATGATATCATAGATCTCCTTCTCGACGCCGTGGGATCTTATTATGACGGTCCCCTCAGTCAGATCCTCAAGTTCTTCCCTGCTGCCCAGCACCGTGACACCCTTTTCGGAAAGTTCATTTACCACAGTCTCATTATGAATTATCGGACCGTAGGTATAGATCTTTCCTCCGTTTTTGGCTTCTTCAAAGACCATATCCACGGCTCTTTTGACGCCGAAACAAAATCCCGCACTCTTTGCCACTATAACTTCCATCAAAAACCTCTAGATCATTCCGATTATCCTGTCGGCAACCTCTTCTATCGTCATATCGCCGGTATCTATCTCTATGGCATCCCAGGCCTTTACAAGAGGCGACTCCTTTCGGGTCATATCTCTTTGATCCCTTTCCGCTATCTCCTGCTTTATCTTTTCAAGGTCACTTTCCATGCCTTTTGAAATGTTTTCATCATATCGTCTTTTGGCCCTGACTTCGACTGATGCCGTCATATAGATCTTCAGATAAGCATCCGGCAGGACCTTGGTGCCTATATCTCTTCCGTCCATTACCACATTTTCCTTTCGGGCAAGTTCCTGCTGCAAAGCAACAAGTCTCTCCCTCACCTTTTTTACGACAGAGGTTTTGGATGCTGCATTACTGACCTCGTCTGTACGGATCCTGTCATTGACATTTTCACCGTTTAATATCACGCACTGGACCCCGTCATCGTATCTGATCTTTATATCCGCCAGTGAAGCAGCATTTCCAACTGCTTCTTCATCATTTATATCAACATTTTTTTCAAGCATGAAAAGTGCCATAGCCCTGTACATGGCTCCGGTGTCAACATAGATGTAGCCAAGCTTTGCTGCCACAATCTTTGCTATGGTAGATTTTCCGGCTCCGGCCGGCCCGTCGATTGCTATGTTTTTTATCATCTTTATCCTCCCGTCTGCTGTTTGGTAACACATGCTATTTGCTAGCGCTTGTTATTTTCTCTGCCGCCGACCTTGCGGCCGCAGCAGCACTGCTCCAGGCTATCTGCAGATTGTAGCCGCCGGTCATCGCATCCACATCCGTGACCTCACCTGTAAAATACAGTCCTTTGATCTTTTTGCACTCAAAGGTTTTCGGATCAAGTTCCTTCACATCCACTCCGCCCTTTGTAATGACCGCCTCTTCAAATCCACGGGCGGAAAGTATAGTAAAAGGCAGATCCTTTAAGAGAGAAAGCAGGACTGCCCTTTCCTCCTTTGTCACCAGGTTTGCCTTTTTGTTTCCCGGGATTCCCGACAGTTCCGCTACAACAGGTATCAGTTTGGAAGGAAGCAGGGGTTTGAGACAGTTTATGAAATCCTTGTTGCTGTTTTCGGAAAACTCGCGCAAAAGCCTTGCATCCAGAGTCTTTTCATCCAGAGCAGGCTTTAAGTCAATATGAAGTACCGGCCTGTTTTTCAGTATATCAGGTTTTATCCTTGATGAAGCCGAAAGGATCACCGGACCTGATACTCCGAAATGGGTAAAGAGCAGTTCCCCGAAATCCCTGGATACACTCTTTTTGTCATTTATTATATCAATGCCGATGTTTTTCAGGGTCAATCCCTGAAGTCTCCTGCAATACTCCCCGCTGATGTTGAAGGGTACAAGCGAAGGGGTGCATTCATTTACCTTCAGGCCGGCTTTTTTTGCAAATTCATATCCGTCGCCGTCAGACCCGGTTGAAGGATATGACAGACCGCCGGTCGCAACAATGACAGCCTTTGCAGGATATGGCGTATTTCCGCACTTTACACCGTAAACTTTTCCGTCCTTTATCAAAAGCTCATTAACTCTTGTATTATAGAGGACCGTACCCCCGGGAAGGTTTTTTTGCAGTGCCTTTATGACATCGGATGACTTGTCACTTGCTGGAAAAACCCGGTTTCCCCTCTCTGTTTTTGATTTAAGTCCCAGACTCTCAAAAAAACCGATGACATCAAGATTTGAAAATGCATTCAGAGATGAATACATGAAGGAAGGGTTTGTGCAGATGTTTTCGATGATCGTGGTAATTTCCGATGCATTTGTGAAATTGCACCTGCCCTTGCCGGTGATGAAAAGCTTTTTCCCGGCCTTTTCATTTTTTTCGATGACCAGAGGAGACAGGCCCTGCAATACAGCAATATTTGCCGCCATGAGTCCTGCTGCCCCTGCCCCGATGATAATAAGATCACTGCTCACTTATGCTCCCGAAAAAGCGATATAGGTAGCGACAAGGAGCTCCTCTATTTCTTTTTCCGACATGTCGAAATCGTTTTTCAGCACCATGCAGGCAATACCGTGGATGAAGATCCACATCCTCATGAAAAGAACGGAAAACTCATCCATGGAAACTCCGTGAAGCTTTTTAAATTCGCCAACGATGAAGTTGTTGTCTCCGCCGTTTATGAGATCATACATACTCTTTTCAGACTGGATGTCATCAAAAAAAATGATCCTGAAAAGATTTGGATAGGCGGACGCAAAACGTATATAAACAAGCCCAAGATTGACAAAGGGCGTATCATTCACTGAAGGTGAGCCCTTGTAGAACTCCGAATAAAAATCCTCACACTTGTGGAGCAGATCCTTTTCCAGATCTGCCATGTTTTCATATATCCTGAATATTGGCTGAGTGGAGCAGCCGCATTTTGAAGCCAGATTCCTTGCAGAAAGCTTTTCCCTGCCCTCATCCCGAACGAGCGCAAAAGCTCCTTCAAGAAGCAATTCTCTGGTAACAACCTGTTTTCTTGCCATATCTTCCCCCAAACAGATCAGATTTCTTTTAAACGCACCTGTTATTTTAATTCATATCTCCTGTTTTTTCAAGAGAAAAATAAGACTGTATTTACCGTCAAAAAACCCGGCAGAGTCCTGCCGGGTTTTTTATCAGCCTTTTATACTGTCATACAGGATAAGCCTTTGCTTCCTTGTTTCCCTTTGTGAGATCGACACCCTCCTGCTGTGCCTTTCTGTACTTGAAAAAGTCAATTGCAACCTGCGGGAACAAAGCATACGAAAGAGTATCCTCCGGCTGCTGCTTCCATTCCTTGACCTCCTCCTCAAACTTGGCAAGCTGAGGCTCGATGAGGTCTGCAGGACGGCAGGTGATGGGAGTCTCTCCGGGTATGATCTTTGCAACCACCTCGGGGTTCATCGGCTTCACGGTCTGGCCGTATTTGCCGCGGCAGAGATCCTTGGTCTGCTCGGTAGCAACCTTGTACCTTTCGCCCATGAGTACATTCATGACAGCCTGGGTACCCACGATCTGTGATGAAGGAGTGACAAGCGGGGGCTCTCCGAAATCCTTGCGGACTCTGGGAACCTCTTCGAGAACCTCGTCAAGCTTGTCGCCCTTGCCCTGCTCGTCAAGCTGCTTGATCATATTTGAAAGCATTCCTCCGGGAACCTGGTATCTTAAGGTATTGATATTGACACCCATTACCTTAGGACTAAGAAGTCCGCTCTTTAAGCACTCTTCCCTGTAGGGCTCGAAATGCTTTGCGATCTTGATGAGAAGTTTGAGGTCAAGCCCGGTATCATAAGGTGTTCCCTCAAGAGCCTTTACCATAACCTCTGTTGCCGGCTGGGACGTTCCCATGGCAAGAGGTGAAGCGGCGCAGTCGATCACATCAACTCCTGCCTCTATGGCCTTCAGATAAGTCATTGAAGCCACACCTGACGTATAGTGTGTATGAAGCTGGATGGGAAGGCTGGTATTTGACTTCATGGCCTTCACCAGATCATAAGCATTCTGGGGCAGGAGGAGTCCCGCCATATCCTTGATACAGATTGAATCGGCGCCGAGATCCTCGATCCTCTTTGCGATATCCTTCCAGTAATCAAGAGTATAAGCATCTCCCAGCGTGTAAGAAAGAGCTATCTGGGCATGTCCGCCCTCTTTCTTTGTTGCCTTTACGGCAGTCTCAAGATTTCGAAGATCGTTGAGACAGTCAAAGATCCTGACTATGTCGATTCCGTTTGCAACGGATTTCTGTGCGAAATACTCAACAACATCATCCGAATAATGGCTGTATCCGAGGATATTCTGTCCTCTGAAGAGCATCTGCAAAGGTGTGGTCTTGCACTTTTCCTTGATCTTGCGCAGTCTCACCCAAGGCAGGAATCAAAGGTTGCTCCTCCCCAGCACTCTATCGAGTGATATCCGACCTGCTCCATGGTATCGAGGATAGGAAGCATCACTTCGGTAGGCATTCTTGTAGCTATCAAAGACTGGTGGGCATCACGCAGTATGGTTTCGGTAATGCCGACCTTTTTTATTGTATCTGCCATAATAAAATCTTCTCCTTTTTCTTAATTTGAATAATTGTTCTCAGACAATCCCGAACACTGCCATGAAAGTTCCGGCAACAACTGCGGTTCCGATAACTCCAGCAACATTGGGTCCCATGGCGTGCATCAGCAGGAAGTTTGTGGGATCCGTCTCGGCACCGACCTTTTGTGAGACTCTGGCAGCCATGGGAACAGCGGAAACTCCCGCAGATCCGATGAGCGGATTGATCTTTCCCTTGGTCAGCACACACATGAGCTTTCCGAGCAGAACACCTGCCGCGGTACCAAACATGAAGGCTATCAGACCGAGAGCAACGATCTTTAATGTCGTTGAATTCAGGAACGCCTCGGCGCTTGTGGTCGCACCGACTGATGTTCCCAAAAGGATGACGACTATGTACATCAGGGCATTTGATGCAGTTTCAGTCAGCTGGCGTACAACGCCGCACTCCCTGAAAAGATTTCCAAGCATCAGCATACCGATGAGGGGTGCTGTTGTGGGAAGTATCAGGGATACTACTATGGTAACTATTATGGGGAAGAGTATCTTTTCAAGCTTGGAAACAGGACGAAGCTGCTCCATCTTGATAGCTCTCTCCTTCTGTGTTGTCAGAAGCTTCATTATAGGCGGCTGTATGACAGGCACAAGCGACATATAGGAATAAGCCGCAACGGCAATGGGTCCGAGTATGTCCGTCTGTCCCAGTTTTGATGCAAGGAAGATGGATGTAGGACCGTCTGCACCTCCGATGATGGAAATCGAAGCGGCTGCCCTGTCATTGAAGCCAAAGGCTATGGCTCCAAAGTATGCCGTGAAGATACCGAACTGTGCCGCGGCGCCCAGCCAGAAGCTCTTGGGATTGGCGATCAGCGGACCAAAGTCTGTCATGGCGCCGACACCCATGAAGATCAGCGAAGGCAGGATCGCCCACTCATCCAGCTTGTAGAAATAGTGGAGCAGACCGTTTTCCGCCATTATATCGGGATAGATGTTAACAAGCAGCATGCCGAATGAGATCGGAACAAGCAGCAACGGCTCAAATCCCTTTGCGATCGCAAGATACAGAAAAACGCAGGCGACAACGATCATTATGACGTTTCCGGCACTCATTGTCGTGATCGCGGACTGACTTGCGAGATTGCTTATCGTATTAGCAATATAATCCATTTTTTGACCTCCAAAGTCACATCTTATTTCAAAGTAGCAAGAAGTCCGCCCGCCTCACAGGCATCACCTACCGCACAGTCAATGCTGGCTACGGTTCCGTCAGAGGGAGCAACAACGGGGATCTCCATCTTCATGGCCTCTATGGTCACGACAGCATCACCCTTCTTTACAGCATCTCCCACATTCTTTTCGATCCTGAAGACCTTTCCTGCGGCACCGGCCTCAACCCTGATGGAGCCTGCCCCTGCCGAGGCAGCCTTGGGTGCAGGTGCGGGTGCAGCGGCCGCGGGCTTGGGAGCAGCCTTGGGTGCAGCGGCAGGTGCCGAGCCTGCTCCTGCCTCATCGACAGTTACATCATATGTTGTTCCGTTTACCGTGATAGTGTAATTTTTCATATTTTTTTCTCCTATTATTTTTTTGAATCAGAACCTTTTTCTAATCGAACGTACCACAAAACCGTCTCCGGAAGGCGAAGGCGTGCCTGCACCGCCTGATGCTCCTTCATATGCTGCTATGGCGGCGCTTATGACTGCGATAAGCTCATTGTCATCCACAGCCTCTTCCTTTTCTATGATCTGGCTGATCGTATTATCAACAGCCGCAGCCGCAGGACTCTCTTTCTTCTTTGCAAAGCCCTCCTGAATATCAGGTATGAACCTGAACAGACTGATGATGAGACTTAAAAATATCAGGATGACAAAGGTTGTTCCCATACCGAGGATCGTGTTCAGCCCTGCTTTTTTCAGATCCTCACCCAGGGTGTACTCACAGTTTGTAGTGATGGATTCGATTCTGTTCCTGGAATTCATGGTCACAATGATCTTTGCATCCCTTTGGGCACCATCCACATCAAAGGTGGCAGTGATGCTGTCCTTTGTGGAATCCATGACAGGCTCTCCGATATCGTTGATCCCGCCCATTTCCTCCACGGCATCCATATATCCTGTAACTCCGGAAAGAAAAGCCTTTCCGTCGATGGAATATCCGTACTGCTTGAAGAAATCCTCGATCTCTTCCGGTTCCATCGCAAGCAACTGATCCTTGTAAGCGGCATCCATCGTGCTGATACCGTTTATGATCCCGGCCGAGGCCGCAGTAGCTGCTTCGCTTATCTCAAGTTCCTCTCCTTTTTTTGCACAGCCGAAGCTTGAGAGAACGAGAACAAGGATACATGAAATGATCAAACTTTTCTTTAAGAAGTTTTTCATGCTTTGTCCATCCTTTCCTCAGACGGTCCCGTGCTTTTTGTCGGGTCTGTCCTCTCTCTTGCCGTAGAGCATCTCGAATGCGCCGATCACATATTTCCTGGTGTCGGCAGGATCGATTATGGTGTCAACATAGCCCCTCTTTGCGGCAGAGGCTGCGCTGACCTGCAGGGCATCATATTCCTTTGCCTTTTCATCGATCACTGAGCTTCCCTCGCCGTCATACATTATGGAAGCGGCATTCTTTGCATCCATGGAACCGATCTTTGCTCCGGTCCATGCATAGGTATAATCAGCGCCTACAGCCTTTGAATTCATTACTATTGCTGCTGTACCGAAGGCTTCCTTTATATAGACGTTTACCTTGGGAACCGTGCTGTCACAAAGAGCATAGATAAAGGCTGATGCTGCGGATGCGATGTTCTTTTCGGCACATTCGCAGGTGCAGTATCCCTTTGTATTCGTAAATGTAAGAACAGGGATATTGAAGGCATCGCAGAATTTGACGAATTTTGTCGCCTTTTTCAGACCTGATACGGTGAGCACGGGATCAAACTTTTCCGCACTCTTTCCATCCTCGCCCGTGATATCGGTCCTGTTTGCTATACATCCCACGGTCTGTCCGTCAAGCCTTGCAAAGCCGGTCACCATCGACTTTCCGTATGCTGATTTGACCTCGCAGAATTCATTGTTGTCTGCTATCTCCCTGAAGGCTGCCGCAGTATCTCCGGTGCAGGCACTGATCACGGAGGAAGCCCTGTTCAGGTCATCGCTGCAGTCAATGAGCGCATCCTCTTCGTTGTTTGAGGGAAGGAAGGAGACCAGCTGTCTGATAGATGACAGGATGCTTTCCTCGGAGCCCGTGAAATCAACAGTCCCGCACTCGCTGCTCTGGAATGCCGCAGATGCGGTATCCTTCTTTTCTTCATAATTATCCTTTATGGCATTGGGGGAATTCACAAAAAGCTTTGCCTTGCTTTCCTCCATGAAGGTGAAGTCCGTCAGCCCGGGTATCAGGGCAAGTCCGCCTCCGCAGTTTCCAAAAACCGCCGTGATCTGCGGTATCACTCCGGATGCCGCAGCCTGATGCCTGTAGATGCTGCCGAATGCATAGAGAGCATCGGTTGCCTCCTCGAGCCGAAGGCCTGCCGAATCGATCAGCCCGATCACCGGCGCACCTGTCTTCATCGCCAGTTTGTAGAGATTGACGATCTTTTTGGCATGCATCTCGCCTACTGCACCCGCAAGAACGGAAGCATCCTGGCTGTACACATAAACCAAACAATCATCGATGACTCCGTAGCCGGTTATGACACCGTCACCGGGAGCCTTTTTCGTTTCAAGATTGAAATCGGTGTTCCTGGCCGTGACCTCGGCGCCGATCTCAACGAAACTGTTTTCGTCGAGCAGTGAAAGGATCCTTCTGCCCGCTGAGCTTGTTGTGAGATTGCCCATCTTGTGACCTCCATTAAAAATTTATAATAAAATCTTCCTAGTAAATCGCACTGTGCAATAGTATATCATAGGAAAAAAATAATTTAAAGAATAAATCAGATGCCTACATCCACCTTTTCATCTGTTTCCTCCGGCTGGTCCTTTCCCAGTCTTTCGTCCGCTTCCTCCTCTGCCTGTTCCCTGAAACTTTCAACCTTGTCCATGTTCATCTCCGGCAGATCCTCTATGGAACCTACTCCAAAGGCTCGCAGGAATTCCTCCGTTGTTCCGAAAAGTATGGGATGCCCGGGTGCATCAAGCCTCCCGAGTTCCTTTACCAGATCGTATTCCACCAGCTTGTTGACCGCGTGATCACAGCTGACTCCCCTGATGTTTTCTATCTGCATCTTTGTCACAGGCTGTTTGTATGCGATGATCGAAAGAGTCTCCAGCACGGTATCGGTGAGGGTATAATCCTTTGGCGCCTTTGCGATCTTTACAAGGTAATCATATAACTCGGTCTTTGTGCAAAGCTGTACCTTATCATCTATCGTAAGCATAGTTATGCCGCTTTCGGGAAGAGCATACTTTTCCTTCAGCGCCTCTATGGCAAACTCCACATCGATCCTGTCCTGCTCAGAAACTTCAGCAAGCTTTGATATCTCGACAGCGCTGCCTGTCGTGAAGAGAATGCCCTCTATTACTGCCTGCAATTCTTTACTGTTCATATCATGCCACCCTGTTAACCTTTATGATCATATCCGAATCTATACCCTCCTGGGATACAGTAAACTCTCCCGTCTTCATCATCTCGAGGATGATGAGAAAGGTTACTATTATCTCCTGTCTGGAATCGCTCTTTTCAAGGAGAGACCTGAAGGAAAAGCTCTTGTGCTGATACGCGTAATTTCTGATATAGCTCATTTTTTCCTCGGTATTGATCTCCTCTTTTTCGATCTTTCCGAATTTGGATCTGATGGGATCGAACTTGTCCTCCTGCCTGCGCATGAGCTCCTTGAAGATATCATTGAGCTTTGAAAGGGTGGTATCCGACAAAAGCTTTTCATAGTTTACCGGCGGCTTCATGTCGGTTATCTCACGCGGCATGGTGGAAGCCTTGAAGAGATAATGTCCTGCATCTATATGCATATCCTTCAGCTCATAGGACATGTACTTGTAGACCTTGTATTCCAGAAGTTTTTGTACCAGCTCCGTCCTCGGGTCGATCTCCTCTCCGGTTTCATCAACCTCCTTGGGCAGAAGCATCCTGCACTTGATATCAAGCAGGGTTGAAGCCATGACAACAAAATCACTCATCTTTGAAAGGTCCTCTTCCTCCATGCTGTCAAGATACTCCATGTATTGCCCGGTGATGAGTGAGATCGGTATGTCGTAGATATCAACTTTGTTTTTGTCGATCAGATGAAGGAGCAGATCCAGCGGTCCCTCAAATGATTCAAGTTTTACTTCGATAGTTTCCATTATTCTTTTTCCGGCAGGAGCGTCACCATGATGAGCTCCGGTCTGTTGTTGATCCTCAGATAAATCGTATGTGATCCGAGTCCCCGGCTGACTAACATCTTTGTTGTGCCCTTTTCATAGAATCCCGCATCAAATCTGGGAAAGAGTCTGTATTCCGGCGAAACGAGGCCTCCGAGCTTTGGAAGCCTTACTATCCCTCCGTGCACATGTCCCGAAAAGACGAGATCGGAACCGTATTCGCTGTAGGCATCAAAATGCGACGGATCGTGGGCCAGAAGGAGATTGTATTTTTCAGGGTCATTCTTTCCAAGCCATCCCTCAAGCTCGCCGGCGTTTGTATACCTGTGAAACACTCTCCTGTAGTATTCGTGCGGGATATCAAGTCCCTTTATCACAACATTGTGACCGGAAAGATCGTAGCTCTTATTACCGATGAGCTTTACCCCGCATTTTAAAAGACCGTATACCAGTTCGTTTCTCTGCTTTTTGTAGCAGTCGTAGATAAATATCCTTTTTTCATGATTGCCGACTCCATAGTAGACGGGAAATCTCTTTGCCAATCTGTATAATAAGACCATTCCGTCGATTTCCGAAGCCTTTGTGCCTGCTTCGATGAGATCTCCTGCGATAGCTATCACATCAGGCGACTCATCACAGACCGCATCGAAAAGAATATCATTGTTTTTCCCGTAGACACAGTTATGAAGATCAGCCATAAAGGCGATCTTCAGTCTCTGTTTAATCTTCGGACTCTTCAGTTCATACCGGTTGATCTCAAAAACCGTTTCCGGATCCCATTTAAAAATCATTTGATATCGTAGTCGTCATCATCTGATACTTCTATATCGTACTCCAGCTCACTCTTTTTGTTGACGGGCGGTATCTTCAGGGGATTCTTGATCATGCCCGGCCTCTCATCCACGGGGATGTCTTTTTCTTTTTCACACATTGCTATATAACCAAATATCCCATCATTAACTTAAGCATATTTACCTTTTGCCAGGCTCCCGCAGGGCCCCTCCGATCCTCGCTCCTTGCGTCGGCTCGTCTCGGGTCACCTCCCTGCTCGCGCCTGTGTTGAAATCATTGGCTCAAGTTAATGATCATTCATTCCAGTTGTGGTATACGGACTGTACGTCATCGTTTTCATCAAGCAGATCCAGAAGCTTTTCAAGATTTTTGATGTCAGTCTCGTCTGTCAGGTCGACATAGTTCTGGGGAAGCATGACTACTTCTGCAGAAGCCATTTTGATACCTTCATTTTCCAAAGCCTCACGTACAGTATCAAAATCTGCAGGGGCGGTCAGTATCTCAAAGCTGTCCTCTTCTTCCGAAAAGTCCTCGGCTCCGGCATCAAGTGCCTTCATCATGAGATCGTCGGATTCAAGATCACACTCTTCCTTGTCGATTATTATCTGACCCTTTTCATCAAACATGAAAGAGACACAGCCGGGAGTTCCCATATTTCCGCTTCCCTTGGTGAAGGCTGAACGGACGTCTGCAGCAGTTCTGTTTTTATTATCAGTCAGAGTGTTTACTATGATGGCGATACCTGCAGGGCCGTAACCTTCATAGGTGCAGTATTCGTAGTTCACATTGCCGCCGTCTCCCGAAGCTTTTTTGATGCCGCGCTCTATGGTATCGTTGGGCATATTGTTTGCCTTTGCCTTTGCGATGACAGAGGCAAGCTTGAAGTTATTAGCGGGATCAGGGCCGCCTTCCTTTACCGCAACGGCTATCTCACGTCCGATGATCGTAAAGATCTTTCCCTTTGCCGCATCGTTCTTTTCCTTCTTGTGCTTGATGTTTGCAAATTTAGAATGTCCTGACATCACTCTTCTCCTTTTTCTTCATTGTGTATCTTTTTGACTCTTACCTTTTGTATCACATGGTTGCTGATGGATACAACATGAAAATTGTAGCCTTCATAGGTTTCTTCAAATATCTCTCCGGATTTCGGCACATGGCCCAGAGCCTGTGTCAGAAAACCGTTCAGGGTCTCGATTCCGTCATCGGGGAAGGTAATACCCAGCATCTCCCCCAGTTCATCAAGCTGCGTCAGTCCGTTGATGATATAGGTATCGCCGGCTAGCTGCCTGATGTTCATCTCGTCCGTGTCATACTCATCAAGGATGTTGCCTACGATCTCCTCAAGGATATCCTCCATTGTCACGATCCCGGAGGTCTGGCCGTATTCATCCACGATCACGACCATATGGACCTTTCTCTTCTGCATGAATCTGAAGAGGGAATCTATCTTTCTGGTCTCGGGCACAAAGACCGCATCCTTTATCAGCCCGTCGATCTCATTGATACTCTTTCCCTTGAGCTCATCATTGAACCCGGCTCTCACGGCATCCTTGAAATAGATGATACCCGTGACATTGTCTATATTATCCTCGTAAACAGGGAATCTGGAGTTTGAGCCCTTCACCATCTGCCTGACCACATCCTCAAGGATCATGCTGCCTTCAAAGCCTGTCACATTCTCCCTGTGGGTCATCACATCCCGGACTTCCTTGTCATCAAGCTCAAATATATTGTTTATCATCCGGGCTTCGGATTCTTCGATATTTCCCGAGTCAGTGCCTTCATTGACGATGGATTTTATCTCGTCCTCAAGTTCATCCTCACCCCTGTCCTTTGACAGAAATTTCAGAAACGCCATATTTATTCACCGAAAATCTAATATACAATAATAAGAACATATAGGCAATTATTTTTTATCTGATGCCTTCGATGATGTCACGCGCCATCACAGCATGTTCTCCAAGCCTCCCCGATGCTGCATCGCCTGCCTTGCCATGTATGGCACATCCCAGACTTGCGGCCTCAAAGGGAGCAAGACCCTGAGCCAGCAGCGATGCAATGATCCCTGTCAGCACATCTCCGCTTCCTGCCGTAGCCATGCCGCTGTTCCCGTTCAGATTTATGCAGGCTTTCTTTGAAGGATCAGCTATGACTGTCCTGGCATCCTTCAAGACACAGATGACATTGTAGCTTTCGGCAAAATCGACAGCTGTGCCCAGAAGATGCCCTGTGATATCAACAACGGAAAGACCGGTCAGCCTTGACATCTCGCCCACATGGGGAGTGATGATGATATCACGGCTTTCATTTATGAGTATTCCCGGATCATCTGAGGCGATGTTCAGTGCATCGGCATCTGCGACTATCGGCACAGGGGAGTTTTCAAAAACATATCTGACCAGTTTTTTTGCGGCATCCGAAAATGACAGTCCGGGTCCTATGGCAACCACATCACACCAGTCAAAGCATTCCGTGATGTCACACAGGGGATCGTTATCATCATAAACATTTACTATCGCCTCCGGTACTGTCTCCTGAAGTATCTCCCGGTTTTCAGCTGCGGTATATACCCTGACCATGCCGCATCCGCTCCTGAATGCGGCATTTGCAGAAAGAACGGCTGCACCCGACATCTTTTTTGAGCCTGCAATGAGGAGAACTTTTCCGAAGGTTCCCTTGTTTGAATATCTGATCCTTTTGGGAAGTACCATATCCTCATCCGAAAGAGCCGAGACCCGGGGCTTATCTGTCAGAGATGCGGAAGTGATGCCTATGTCCTTTCTGATAACTTCGTTATTGAATGTGGCTCCGGGAAAAAGCACATTTCCCAGGCATTTAAAGGCGAATGCCACGGTTATGTCAGCAAGCACTGCAGTGCCGCAGATCCGCCCCGTAGAGGCATTTACTCCTGAAGGGATATCAAGACTTACCGTAACCGCTCCCCTGTCATGAAGCATATTAAATGCCTTTATCGCATCCAGAAAAAGTCCTTCAGGATTTCTGTTCAGTGATATTCCGAAAATGGCATCTATCAGCAGAGAATACTCCTTTTCGGGGACCCTGTCCGTGATGTTTATCTGTCTGCAAAGTGCAGTCAGCGCCCTGTACTGTATCCTTTCGGTATCACTCATCTTTTCAGTGCCGCCCGGCAGTACGATATCAGGAATGATACCTTTTTCTGCAAGGATCCTTGCCAGAGCCAGTCCGTCTCCGCCGTTATTTCCCGGACCGCAGGCTATGCAGATCCTTTTGAGGGGAAGGTTTTTTTCAACCAGTACATCATATACGGCAAGAGCAGCTCTCTCCATCAGTACTTCAGGGCTTACATACAGTTCCGTGGAGGTATACCCGTCAGCTTTGTGTTTTTCTTCGGCCGTAAGTATGTATTCCATCAGCCCTCCTTTTTGGCGTTTGTATCACCGGGAACTATTCCCTCTGCTATGTTCTTTATGGCAGTTTCCTTCATCTCCTGCTTTTTGCGTTCCTCTGCCCTGGCCTGGGCCGCCGCTATCATTTCCTGTTTTTTCTTTTCCACATCATATTTGATGTCAAAGATGCTGATGACCTCAGATCCGAAAATATCATGCATATAGGAGTACAGCTCAACATTTTTTACTTCCATCTGCTGTTTTTTGAGGATGTTTTTTTTGAGTTCCATCCTCATCTCTTTTATCCAGGCTCCGATGTTTTCGATATCTTCGGTATTTGACAGAAGTTCATCATAGCAGTAGTCCATGGAGAGCAGCATAAGCTTGTAGTTTTCCTCATCTATCATTTTGGGAAGATCCAGAAGCTTGTCTTCGCTTTCCTGGAGTTTTTCATTTGCCTCGTCAATGAGACGCCTGCTTTCGGCTACCTTTTTTGACTGGGCAGCATCCATGTTCAACTCTCCGTCAGGCATGTTTTCGACTATCTCATCCATGAGATTTGCCTTGATCTTTTTCAGCTTTTTTATCTCGTCCTGGATGTGAGCCTGTTCCTTCAGAAGGGAATTGAGCGCATCAATATGCGGCTTCATCTCGGGAAACTCGCCCGTATTGAAAAGCCTGTGCCACTTATTATCGAGAGTCAGCACCGGAACTCTTTTGTTTTTCAGGACCTGCTCAAATACATCCTTTGCCATGTTGTTTTACCTGTTTTTCCATATGATCAAAGTTGTTTTATCTGTCAGTCACGCATCCAGATGCTGAACCTTCACACATGACAGCTTCATAAGACTGTCAAGCAGATGCACGTTTTCGACCGCCACATCATCCGGAACATCAAGATCAGTGTTTGAAAAGTTCCATATGGCGCGGATCCCGTGATCGATCAGCTTGTCCTTGAGATCATTTGCCGCATTTACGGGAACGGCAACTATCGCTATATCAATATCATTTTCCTTTATGAAATCCTCAAGTTCCGAATTTGAGTGAACCTCGATTCCATGCAGGAATTTTCCTATCTTTACGGGATCTATATCAAACATGGCCTTGATCCTGAAGCCTGCATTTATGAAATCGGGATTTCCGGCAAGTGCCGTTCCAAGGCTTCCCGCTCCGCAGATAATGAGATTGTGCGGCTTGTCAAGACCAAGGAGCTTTCCTATCTCTCCATGCAGGTAATCAACATTATAGCCGTAGCCCTGCTGTCCGAAGCCTCCGAAATTGTTCAGATCCTGTCTGATCTGTGATGCTGTCACATTCATGAGTTTTGACAGATCTTTTGATGATATCCTCTCCGTCCCCTTATCCTTCAGCTCGCTCAGATATCTGAAGTATCTGGGAAGTCTTGCTATGACGGTTTTTGAAATCTCCCTTGCCTCCATGGCAAATTACCTCTTGCTTTGAATTGTTGTTTGACCTGTGGTATCATACACGGGTCATATATATGATACGAATTGCTCCGTTTCTTCGACCTTTATCATAACACATTGTTAAATCTTTGACAACTTATAAGAAATGATACTTCAGTGTTCAAACATCACAAAATCCTTCGACGGGAAGGACATAATAAAAAGCTGCTCCTTTCATATTGAGGAGAATGAGAAATGTGCCATTGTGGGTAGCAACGGCGTAGGAAAAACTACTCTCCTCAATATCATCACCGGAAGGCTGCCCTCTGATTCCGGAAACATCACTGTCGGATCCGGCAGGACCATCGGCTATCAGACACAGTCTGATTCAGTTGATCCCGGCAATACGATACGCGGTGAAATGCTTCTTGCCAAAAAGGATCTCCTTGAAGAGGAAAAACAGATCCGGAGCCTGGAGGAAAGCATGAAGTCACTTTCCGGAGATGAACTTGAAAGTGCAATGAAGCGCTACTCTGATCTGAACGCCCACTTTGAAAGAGAAGGCGGATATGCCATCAATTCAGAGATCACGGGAGTCCTCAAAGGTCTGGGCTTTTTCGAGCAGGATCACGACAGGCTCATAGGTACTCTTTCCGGAGGCCAGAAAACAAGGGTGGCTCTGGCAAAGCTTCTGCTTTCAAAACCGGATATCATCATCCTTGACGAACCTACAAACCATCTGGATCTTCAATCGGTGGAATTTCTGGAGGGTTTCCTTCGTTCCTACAAAGGATCCGTCCTTCTGGTATCCCACGACAGATACTTCCTCGACAGGATCGTTACAAAGATCATCGATCTCGAAAACGGTGTCTGCACTGTATATACGGGAAATTACACTGCCTTTGCGGCAAAGAAAAAGCAGGCCAGAGACACTGCCCTCAAAGCATATCTCAACAATAAAGCCGAGATCGAACACCAGGAGGAAGTCATAAAAAAGCTTCGCTCCTTTAACCGTGAAAAGTCAGTTAAAAGAGCTGATTCCAGGCAAAAACTCCTGGACCGGATGGAACGCATGGAGAAGCCACCGGAATTTAACACAAAGATGAATCTGGTGATCACGCCTTCCATCATCAGCGGAAAGGACGTGCTTTCAGTTGAAAACCTTTCCATGTCATTTCCCGGGAAAAGGCTTTTTGACGACCTGTCCTTTGAGATCAAAAGAGGCGAAAGAGTTGCCCTCATCGGAAACAACGGTACCGGAAAGACTACCCTGCTGAAGATCCTGACAAAGAACCTTCGACCGGTTTCCGGAAATTTCAGGCTGGGAACAAACGTAAAGATCGGATACTACGATCAGGAGCAGCAGCTGCTGACTCCCGGCAATTCGCTCTTTGATGAGATATCCGATGCCTACCCGGATATGGACAATACCTCGATCAGAAATACTCTTGCAGCCTTCCTGTTTTGTGGTGATGATGTTTTCAAACTCACGGATGTCCTTTCCGGCGGTGAAAGAGGCAGACTCTCCCTTGCAAAACTGATGCTGTCAAATGCAAATCTCCTGGTCCTGGACGAGCCGACAAACCATCTTGATATAGACTCAAAGGAGATACTTGAAAACGCTCTCAATGAATATGAAGGCACCGTCTTTTTCGTAAGTCATGACAGGTACTTCATCAATTCCGTGGCAACCCGGATCCTTGATCTGACAAAGGCTCCCGGAAGCGATACAAATACAGTCACAAATTATATCGGAAACTACGATTATTATGTGGAAAAAAAGGCACAGCTGCTTCTCCGGGAAACAGCTGGGGCAAAGGATGCTTCAAAACCTGATGATGCATCCTCTGATAATAAAAACGACTGGGAGCAGCAAAAGGCCGAAAAAGCCCGGCTGCAGAAGCTTGAAAGAGACCTGAAAAAATGCGAGGAGGATATAAACACTCTCGAAAACCGTCAGGGTGAAATAAATGAGCTCCTCACACATGATGACATCGCAACCGATGTTTCAAAGTGCACGGAGCTCACAAATGAACTTGATGATATAGCCTCAAAGCTTGAAACTCTCTATGGACAATGGGAAGAACTGTCTGAGAGCTCGTAAATCTTCACATATTTTCCGCAATCTTTTTGATGAAATCTTCTGTATTCAGGGTATGGATGTCCTTCATGGTGGTCAGATGCACCAGATCCTTTGTCATAAAGCCTGATTCAATGGTTGAGAGGGTCGCCTTTTCAAGTCTGTCCGCAAAATCCATCAAAGCCTGATTGTTGTCAAACTCTCCTCTTTTCCTGAAAGCACCGCTCCATGCAAAGATGGTGGCCACAGGGTTTGTGGAGGTCTCCTCACCTTTAAGATGCTTATAATAATGACGCTGCACGGTTCCGTGAGCTGCCTCATATTCATAAACTCCTTTGGGTGATACAAGAACACTGGTCATAAGGGCCAGCGATCCGCAGGCACTTGATACCATGTCACTCATCACATCACCGTCGTAGTTTTTGCAGGCCCATATAAAGCCGCCTTCTGACTTCATGACACGGGCAACCGCATCATCTATGAGGGTGTAGAAATAGGTGATACCTGCCTTTTCAAACTTTTCTTTGTATTCCTTTTCAAAGATCTCATTAAAGATATCCCTGAACCTTGCATCATACTTCTTTGAGATAGTATCCTTTGCACCAAACCAAAGCTCCTGCTTTGTGGAAAGGGCATATTCAAAGCAGCATTTTGCAAAGCTTTCTATCGATGCATCGGTATTGTACTGTCCCTGGATGATGCCGGGACCGGCAAAATCAAAGATGGTCTGACGGACTTCCTTTCCGTCCGCACCGGTAAAGACTAGCTCTGCCTTTCCGGGTCCGTCTATCTTCATCTCGGAGTTTTTGTAAACATCACCGTAGGCATGACGGGCAAGGGTTATGGGCTTTTTCCAGCTTTTCACATTGGGCTCTATACCGTTAACCTTTATGGGCGCACGGAAAACCGTTCCGTCAAGGATAGCCCTGATCGTGCCGTTGGGGCTTTTGTACATTTCCTTTAAGTCATATTCCTTCACCCTGTCCGCATTGGGAGTGATGGTCGCACACTTGACTGCAACACCGTATTTAAGGGTGGCATTTGCCGAATCGATGGTAACCTGATCATCGGTTTCATCCCTGTGTTTCAGGCCCAGGTCATAATACTCGGTCTTCAGATCTACATAGGGCAGTATCAGGTCATCCTTGATATACTGCCAGAGAATCCTGGTCATCTCATCTCCGTCCATCTCTACAAGGGGTGTTGTCATTTTGATCTTTTCCATTGGTTTCTCCTTTATCAAAAAAGTCGCTTTACGCGCTTTACTCTCTATTGAGGCAGATTTATCAAAGGGCCGTAATATCTGTTTATATTATACTCCGGATTGATACCGAGCCCGCGAAGTCTCATTGATAGTCTGTCAATACCCGATTTGATATACGGGTTTCGTGTAACATAGGTCGTGGTGTCAGGATCCCACTTTCCGACCGATGAGGGTTGAGATCCCAAACCCGATGTGAAACCGCTTCCTGATAAGGCAGAGTTTCCCGATGCGGAATTGCCCGAGGCAGAGTTTCCGGAGGCCGAATTTCCCGAGGTGCTTTTTCCTCTGCCTGAGGATGTCAGTATAACTTCGGCCTTATCAAGGTCGGGACCATAATCAAACTTTGCATTGAAGCTGTCTGCATTTGCCCCGCTGACAGTTGAATAATCACCGCCGCAGTTATAAAAAGCGGTATCATCTATGGCAACATTTTTGTAGCCGAAGTAGAGATATTCCAGATTTTTGCAGTCCCTGAATGCATACTCCTGAACCGACCTGATAAACGACGGCATATAGACATACTTCAGTCCGGAGCAATAGGCGAAATCATAGGGAGAGATCGTGGTGACCTGTTTTGAACAGACAACCTTTTCAAGAGTCGGATTTCCCCAGAATGCATAATTGTATATGGTCTTCACGGAATCGGGCATATGATAGACCACACGGCCGTTTCCGGGAAGGAACGAGACCAGCCTTTTGACCTCATCATCATAAAGTACGCCGTTGCTGTAAACAAAGTCATCATTGTAGGGAGACAGATCAAGCCCTGACAGGGCCGTATCTCCGGCAAAGGCCCCGGGCTCGATGGTTTTGACTGTTGAGGGGATGCGGACATAAGAAAGCTTTGGGCACATGGCAAAGGCACTCTCTCCTATCCTTGTCACACCCTCAGGTATCACGACTGATTCCAGATTGACACATCCATAATAAGCGCGGTTCCCGACATAGGTAAAATCCGGATCGATGCTGACGGATATGATGGCATCATCGTTCATGAATTCTTCCTTGTGAACGCCGTCTGCATATACGCACTTTAACGGCAGTACCGAAAGTACTGCCGTTAAAAGCAAGAAAAATACTGTTTTCAGAATTTTTTTGTTCATATGATCCTATTTTGCTACACGAAATATATCGCTGGGTTCGGGAATAGGGTCACCATTATCACGCATAACCTCAAGTTGCAGCTCGCAAGCAGATTGAATTTCTCTAAGAGCCTCTTCCTGTGTTTTACCATGTGCCATACACCCATCCAGTTCAGGCACACTTGCTACATATATTCTCTCCTTTGAATCATAATAAATGACAATTGAATACTTCATAGATAACCTCACATCAAGATAAACCCTAAAGCCTCAACGAGATTTATATAATCATTAAAGTCAATATTATTATCCGAATTACCACTAATTACTGCATTATATGTCTTTTTATTCATAGCAACACATTTCTCATGCAGGCATAGCCTTGGGTTTCGGATCTTTCTTGAGGAACAGGAAGATCGAAAGTGCCGCAAGTCCGATACTGATGAACCACTTCGGGCTGATCGGATCACCGGTCTTTGGAGTCGCATCCATCACACCGTAATCAAGGTTTGAAACATCCACATAGAAACCATAGGGTGAGAAGTGCGGTGCTACAAAGGTTGCACATTCCCTGCCCTGAAGCATGGAGTACTGGGTATTCAAATCCTCAAGATTTCCCGTAGCATCCACTGCAGCCATTCTGTTGTTTGCACCATATCCCGCAAGTGAATCAGGAAGAGGCAGCGTCATGGTGACCGTAACACCTGTGGCATCCACGGGATTTCCGTTCTCATCCCGAAGGGATATATCCATGGAATAATAACGGATATTGTCAAGTGATCCGTATCTGTTTATCAACGCCTGACGGAAGCTGTTCTCCGCCTCATCGGACCTTGTGATGATAACCTGGTAACCGTCAGCCGTTCCTCCGTTGATGCTGTCGATATGAGCGGCACGAAGAAGGTTTGAAAGTTCATCATCCGTTGCAGGTCTGACTGCTCCGCCGCTGGTCCTGGTTGCAGATCCTCCGGAGGTACTGGTACTCGATCTGCTGCTGTTTGATCCTGCAGAAGAACTGGATCCCGAGGAAGAACCCGATGAGCTCTTGCTTGAAGATCCGCTTGACGAGCCGCTGGATGATCCGCTTGACGATTTACTCGAAGATCCGCTTGAAGAACTGGAGCTGCTTGATGAGGAGCTCGATTGCTTCTTGATGGCAAATCTCGATGAGGTATAGGTGTCAAAATAGTAATCTCCCATACCAGTGATCGTAGCTATAGCCTGCTTCTTCTTGCTTACCTTTGTGCAGGTGACTGCATAGTCGACACCTTCCACAAGTGTCTTTCCGGTAGTACGGTCTACGAGCACAATATTGGCGGATACGTTATTCTTGCTGTCATAAGTACCGCCGGATATGGTCAGATCGATCGTCTTGCCCGGAGGTGTGGGATCACCGGATATGTTCTCTTTTACACTCTTTTTGATCATAAAATTTCCGGAACAGGTTTTTCCCGAATATCTTTCACCGACACCATGTACGACTACCAGTCCAGTTGCCCCCATACTCCTGTTATCATGAGCAGCGTCGCCACTTGCATCCAGAGTGTATTCGGTCTTGTCGAGAATGATATCGTTATTTGCCTTGCTCCTCACATTTAGCTTCGGTGTGATCATCTCGCCTGTATACTTAAATCCTCCGGGACAATCATACAGAAATTCAATATAAAGATCACCACCTGTTCCGGAGCCGCCGCCGGAGCCGCCGCCGGAGCCGCCGGAGCCAATCTTAAACCTGCCACCCCTTTTGTCACCGGAAAAATCACTGTCATTGACTGCGTGCAGAGTAAAAGTATATGAGCCTCCATTCTCCAAATCTCCCGGATCATCCATTACATAATCTTTATTAGGAGAAAGTATTCTTGTATTTCCGCTTTCATCTGTATATCTTAATTCAAAATCCACCCCGGGAATCCACTGAACTCCGGCTTCATAATCCTTTTGTCCATACTCTCCTTTGCTGTCTGTTTTGAGATTTTTATATACAATACTACAAGATGATAACGGTATTCCTCCTCCGGGTTTGGTTTTGATGATGCCATCCCATATCAGATTATCTGAATCACTTTTACTGCAAAGCGTATAAGTAGTATTTTGTTTTTCTGATGTACTTTGAAAATAATATGGTTCATTGCTGTCATCATGATGATCAAAAACATCATTACGATTTACCCATGAAAAACCGGCAACAGGATTCCATACAACTATAAGAGGAGTTTTATTAGCGGAAGAATGTCCCAAGCCTTTAAAAGCACCGGCTCCTATAATGCCACCTGTTTCTGCTCCCAGTGTTATTGTCTGTAGTTTTTTTGCATTTTTAAAGCAGTTATCAGGTATTTCATCAATCTCTGTATTTTCCGAATTGAAAGAAAGCAAATTTTGACATTGTTCAAATGCACCCTTTTCAATTTCTTTTACAGGTAAACCATTTACATTTACTATTGAGTAATATTCTGTGGGATTATTTGGAGGCATTTGTACCAGTCGGCAAGCAGTCATTCCTCCGGAAAAATTACTAACTGATATTGGGCTGTATGTAGAAATCGGAGCATAGAAAACACCATAATCATCTACATAACAATATGCGTTATTTCCGGTTATCTGTATAGAATCAACTGCCGATAATGAAGTGCAGCCTAAAAACGGCTGTCTCCCGACTTTCCATAGTGTTGAAGGCAGAAAAACATTCTGCAGATTACTACAATTTGAAAATTGTATATCTTCAAGTGTAGTTAATCCTTCTGCAGAAAAACTGGTAAGATTGGTATCACTTTGAAATAAAGTATCTCTTATTGATTCAACACCTGAAGGAAGGTTGATTTGAGAGGCTCCAATATCCATGCTGGAATCACCACCGGCAATACCTGTTTTCTTTACGCCTCCTTCAACAATTGCGAAAAGTTCTTTTCCTTTTCCGTGGTATTTTCCGTCGGTTCCTGAATAAATCTCGTTAACAGCTAATTCTACATCTGATCCGCTATCACCATATTTGCCATTTCCATGGAATTCGATCGGATGGTGATTATCATCTTCCATAAGTGCATATTCATAAGCATTGGGTCCACTGTTTGTAGTATTACATCTTAAATCTCCCTTTATATAGAAATCTAAACGGTTGGGAAACACAGGACCTGATGTGTCTATCGTAATGCTGTTATTATCCGGCATTTCTACACACTTCAAGCCGGTCAGATTATTAAATGCTCCCGCACTTATATTTGTAACGCTATCTGTATTAATAATTATTTTTTGTATTTTTCCGTTAGTGTCACTATCAAATGCACCACCACCGATTGTTTTTACATCTTCAGGTATTGTAACAACGCCGATTTCAGCATATCCCGAATTAAAATATCCATCTACATCACAATCTAACAGTGTTCCGGACGAATCAACATCCATATACTTTTTAACCCAGCCATTCGGGGCATCTTTGCATTCATAACAATATCCATTTTCCAAACAAAACTGATAAGCTGAAGTTTTTTCTAAACCCGGTACATATGTATTTCTATACCCCTTAATCTCAAAATCTCTCCCCTCATCATCTACATTTTTAGGTAAAATCGACCAGGGTACACCGGATTCATTATTTAATTTTCCGATTTTTACATTATATCTTTCGGATTCGGGTTTTGAATCCTTTTCCTCTTCTGTAACACCATTTGTCAGATCAATGTATTGTAGAGCAATACAATCTTCGAAAAGATTGGCGCCTAATTCATTTACGGTACCGGGAACATTGAAATATGCAAGATTTTCACAACCGGCAAAAAAACCGGATTCTAATTTAGTCAATCCACAATCCGCATCAAAAGTAACATGTTCCAGGTTGGAGCACCCTGAGAAAGTGTTCTTTCCCATTGAGATGCATTCACCCAAAACAAATACTTCTTTAAGACTTGTACAGCCTGAGAATACATTATTACCAAACCAACCAGCACTTTCACCTGCAACACTGCGTATATGGACAGTTTCCATATTAGTACAATTGGAAAATGCTCTGTCACCTATACGCCTAACAGGGTGAGCATCATTCCCGGTATCACAGGGAAAATCCTCCAAACTTGTGCAACCGGAAAATGCATCCTGACCTATTAAATCCACTTCGTCAGCTAAAATACAACCCTCCAAAGATGTACAATTCTGAAATGCACCCGAGTCGATTTTAACTGTGCTTCTTCCTTCATATTTTTTTACATGAGTGAAATTCTTAAACGAATCACCTCCCACTTCTTTTACATCTGGTGCCACAAATGTTTCAATAATATCACTGTCAAAATTAGAAAATATACTGATATTTTTAATAGATGTACAATAATATTCTGTGCCATCACCAGGAAAAACGACGGGGCTTGGAATTTCAACATCAGTTATTTTTCCAAGACCGGTTTTTTCACATTTGGCCAGTATTAATTCATTAGGTTTCGTTGAAGCTTCAAAAGTAAAGGTATAATCATTTACAGTAATTGGATCAAGATAAGCACCAGCATTCTCTTCACCATCCAATTCAGATGCATCTTCAGCAGCTCTTGAAGGCGTCGCCGGTATGGCAGCAACTATGAGTGCAGACACCATAAGAAGTGCTGCTATAGTTCTTCGCGCGGCACGTGTTAAGTATCTTCTGCTCATTTTCTTTTTTGTTGTATTCTTTTTTGCTGCCATCCTGTCATTCCTCCAAACCCTAAAGGTTTAATAATCTTATTGTGTCACAAACACTTTTATCTTTACATTCGTTCCGTTTATTTTTGCGGAAACATATGTCTTACCCGTTTTCCTGCCTTCTATTATACCGTTTTCATCCACAAAGGCAATTTTTTTATCTTTGCTCTTCCATGCAATGTGCTGTGAAACATCCGGAAGATCGATAACAAACCTGGTGCCTGTCTTGAGAGTCAGGAGATACTCATTATTGCCGGTCCTTCCAAGCCTTGAATCCTCCGTGGACAGATCCGGGTCTTCCACATGTACTTTGGTGCTGTATTCCATGCCGTTATAGGAACACGAAACAACAGATGATCCCACATTGAGACCATATACTGTTCCCATTGTCTTACCGGTGGATCCTAAAAGTACAATGGTTCCTTCATTTGTGGCACTCCATTGAGCTTTTTTGTTATTTACCTTAAAATACTTCAATTTTTCATTTTTTCCGACATTTATATAGGTTTCTGTTTTTGACGGTATGGTATCAACAGTTACCTTTATCGTCTTTACCCGGGTATCTCCTCTCTTACCTATGAGAGTAGAGGTACCGCAGCTTTTTGCTTTGAGTTTTCCGTTAACATTAACCCTGACTACGCCGTCATCCCATGCAAGCCACCCTGACTTGTCCATATCTTTTGTTCCGCTTTCATCACTTAAGCGCCAGTCAAGTTTATTGGGTTTGACGCCTTCAACCGCTATTTTTTTGAGATCAAGCGTCTGGGCAGGCCTCAGAGTGAATGCATATACATCATCAAATGATGAAGGAGCCGTATATTTATCGGAAACCGTCACTTTGCAGGTATACTTCATTCCGTTAAGATATGCATTTATATTTGTCTTTCCTTTGGCTATCGTTGTGATCCTGCCTTCTTCAACAGAAGCCACTTTAGGATTTGATGAAGTCCAGGCGATATTCAGTCCTCCGGAATAAAGAACGCTGATCTTTGTAGTACTGCCTACACCCATGGTCAGTTTCTTGGCAGAAAGTTCGGGGGCAACAACCTTTATTTTATACTGTACATTCGGATTAACAGCTGTATTGGTAAGAGTCACCGGAACATTTGAAGGACTCTTTGCCTTGGCAACACCTGTTGATTTTTTTACAGTTATCACCTGTTTGTTTGAAGAACTCCAGGTGCCCTTTCCGAAATCATAGGATTGCCCCTTTACCATGGTAATATTGTCCGGATCGGACAGATCCATGAGTCTATCCATGCCGGAATGTACATCATCCTTTGATACGGTCTGTGAAATGAATCTGGCAACAAGTGTCAGATCTTTTTCAACAGGATCTGAGAAGTTCCATTTCCAGTTTCCGTCATACCAACCCATGAAAATAAGTCCACTCTTTTCAGGATCCGCAGGTCTTTTAACAATCTGTCCAAGACTGACTATTTCTGTGTTATATGACTCATTATCAACAATGAATTCTACCAGTGCATATCCTTCAGGAACAATCGGTTTATCAGATAACTTTTTAAAATAAACAACAAGTATATGATTTGAACGGACATTGGTAATTACTAAATAATTTTCTGAAACCTCAATACTCTTTCCGTCCAAAAGGACTTTATCGACTTCAAATCCTGAATTAGGTGTGATCTGAAACGCACGATCATCACCTTCTAATACAGAAACTTTCCCACTTGGAGATATTTTACCGTTTGAATCGGCACAAGATGCAGAAATAATATATTTTGTCGGTTTGATATCCGGTTTTTTGGAGAATGAAGCTATTAAGGTGTGTGTCTCCTTAACATTTTCAAGCGTATATTTGTTATCAATAACGGATACTTCTTTTCCATTATCTGAAAGAGATTCAATCTGATAACCATCATCCGGTTCTAATGTAAAAACTCTGCTTCCACCCCAAGGAATCTTTATATTGCTTCCGGCAGGAGTTATCTTTCCGTTCCCTTTTGAATATGCTATAACGGAGATAGCTGATTTTTCTT
Organism: uncultured Lachnospiraceae bacterium; assembly: GCA_947166195.1. Taxonomy (GTDB): domain Bacteria; phylum Bacillota; class Clostridia; order Lachnospirales; family Lachnospiraceae; genus NK4A144. Next base: position 10,859 of record CAMVDF010000001.1, on the reverse strand, counting down.
CCCAATCAGCTGAAAAGACTCTGTTATCTGTTACTGTAATTTGCTTAAAATCGGATACAAAAATACCAAGTTCGTCTTTCCACCCTTTAAATGAATAACCTTCCCTTGAGGGATCGGCAGGTGGAATGATTTTTCCGCCATAATATACTTTTTTCTTATAATCTGCGGTTTCGCCATCATCATTGTATTTGAATGTAACAGTATACTCTTTTGCGACCCAATTTGCGTAAAGAATTGTATCTCCCGTTACGACATCTTTTTCGAAATCCCATTCAATACTTCTTTTTTTATCCTTATACCATTTTGAAACTTCATGCCCGAGCCATACTGCATTTATATCTGATTTATTGAATGTATGATTGTATGAAACAGACAGATAACTGACAGAAGTCCCCTCTGTGCCGGCCTCCATTAAGTTAAAACTTACACGATAGGTTTTTTCAACCCATTTTGCATATAGGGTTGTTGTATCTTCAACAACATCATTGTCAAAATCCCAAATTGTATTTAATTCAGGATCTGAAAACCAACCGGAAAAATTATAGCCTGTTTTTTCCGGATCATCAGGTTTAGTTATTTTTCCTCCGTATATTACATTTTGAGACGGTACATTACTTCCATCGTTTGTCACAAATGTTACATCGTAATAATTAATATTCCAATTTGCATGCAAAGAGACATTTTCTGATATAATTGTTTTCGGTAAAGATCCGTCAGAAAGCGTCCATTTGTCAAATGTGTGACCATCCCTTTGGGGATGCTCCAATTTATCAATACTGGATCCTGTTTGCACCCATGATTTTTTTTCGTCCGTCCCGGTACTTGTAAATTTGCCGCCATCTCCATATAGTTCTACCCATACGGCAGGATTCCATTTTGCATGAAGCGTGATATCTTCTTTTACCGGGCTGTTAAAATCAAATTCATCAGTCAGCAAATAATCGCTATACCATCCTCCAAAAACAAAGTTATCTTTGGATGGATCGTCAGGTCTTTCAACATGACCATTATAAATGACATTCTGGGATGCAATTGCAGCAGGTGTACCACCTCTGGTATCAAATGAAATCTTTAAATATTTATCTACCCAATGAGGATATAAAACTATACCATCTTGTGAAACCTTATCATTTTCAAAGTCCCATTTATTACTGAAAACATTGTTATCAGTATACCATCCTTCAATTACATATCCTGTATTCTCTATATCACTTCCGTTACTGAATTTTGTAGGCGCCTTGATCAATGAATTGTGCGATACAGTAATCGGATCAATATATTTATTATGAACATTTGAAGCAAACCTGACTTCATGGTATATCAATTTCCAAATAGCATAGTAGATTTTATTGTTGTCTACAAACCAACTGCCGCTTTTGTCGCCAACTGCCGCATCAGGATTTTCACTCCAATTCTTAAATTCATAACCCTCATCCTCTCTTGAAGGCAAAATAGGAGCCGTAAATGATTGTTGGCTGTTTTGGGTTATGGTCTTCACCAACTTCCCACAAGAGATATAAGATACCGTATACACTAACGGTTCCCATTTTGCATAAAATATTTCATCGGAATTAACTACATAAGGATAAACAACAGGAGTTTGAATCTCTCCCTCTATCCCTTTATATTTGTCCCACCCCAAAAATTTATATCCGGCACGTCTGGGAATATCATCCGGAGCAGAAAGTATGCTATCACCTTTTTCATATTGATAAGATTTAACTGTGGTTACACCATCATCAAAAGTGGCATTATTTATATAGGATTTACCGCCGGTTGCATCAAATGAAACAGTATATTCTTCTATCCACTTTGCGGTCAAGTTAACATCAACTCCGGATTGAGCATTACCAAATACATACGCAGCACTTGGATCGTTTGAATACCAATATTTGAATTTGAATCCGGAACGCGTGGGATCCTGTGGTTTGGGAATTGGTTCACCTACAGCAACTTTAATTCTGTTTGCAGATGTGATGCCATCATTATAATTGTAAGTTACAGTTACAGCTTCTTTCCATGATGCTGTAATTATAACTTTTTCCGGCCCATATACAGGATTATTGAAATTATACTTATTTCCTAAGGAGTCATTCCATCTAAAAAAAACAAATCCGTCTTTTACAGGTATATCATCCGGTTCAGTAACGGTATTTCCTGACGGAATTCTAATAATAGTTGCCCGATCCCAACTACCACCATTTAGATTAAATTCGACTTCAACCTCTACATCACCGGCGGCTTCTTCAGTAATCTCCAGGTGTTCTCGATCCGCATGATCTACAATATCTTCATTGCCCGAAAATTCTTCAATTCCTTCTTCGATCTGATCGTCTCTCTCTATTGCCTTTCTCGCACTCTCTTCTGTCTCATCCTGAATGTCGCTGACTGCATCCTCTGTGTCCTCATCCGCATATATATAAACATCAGAAAAAGGCTGTGCCATCATCAAAAAGATGAGAACAAAAGCCATCAGCCTTGCTATTCTTCTTTTTATCAAACTCTGTCTCATACTGCACCTCGCCATCAACACTCATTGTAAAATCAGCGGGTCTTTCCTTGATCCAACCATAATTTCACTTCGTCACATACTCTTTTTATACTGTCTTTTCTTACAATCTTAACCGGATAATATCTGCATTCAGCCTCCCATCCTGTTATCTGGTCAGCTTTGTTCCTGATATATGCGGGAATATTGATTTCGATATTGCTGTCCTCACATTTTTTTATCAATACATCTATGTCATGTCCCCACAGATTTAAGCCCTCAATCTCAGCTTTCAATTTAATTGTCTTTTCAACAGCCTGCTGTGCATGGTATGCGGCTTGTAATCTGAGAGATTTATCACTGCTGTCACAGTAATCTGAAGCAATTTTGAGATCCGCTTTGATCAGCGCTTTATATTGCTTTTGTGCCTTGTTCATAAATGACTATTCCGTCTTTCTCAATCTGTTTCCAGAGAGGACTCTTTCTGACACTGTTCAGTTCTCTTGTTCCACCATACACGAGGAGATCAAAATTTCTTAAAAATGTGTCATACAAAGTAAATTTAAATTCCTTATATCTTTTATTCACGCCAAATTTTGTTGAGGAAACACTTCTGTCCTTCGGTTCAATATAAAGGTCTATATCGGAATCTTCTTCAGCCTCGTTTCTGGAATATGATCCAAACAGAATAACAGTACCCAGAATATCTGAGTATGCATCACAGATTCTTTTTAAGTTTTCTATCAGTTCTTCTGTTCGCATAATCCACCCACTCTTTTTGTATATCGGCATATGTTGTATGAATCTTTATATCAGTGTCATATATTTCGTAGCATTTCGTGGCAGTTTCATATAAACCTCGATAACAACATAATCCGTGCCTCTTTGCTTTTTGCAGGAGGCTTTTATTATAATAATGCGCTCCTGCTATTTTATTTTTCGGGAAATAGCATGAGCTTTTCCGGGAATGAATTCCCGATGCGGCAGAACTGCCTTCATGCTAAGACGGGTGACTTGCCACCCTGTCTGATATGGCAAAATTATAGCATTTATCTGTGTTAGGTGCAAACCATTCCGTATGATCTGTTTATGTACATCAGGCATGTGACAGGATCACTCATACATGAACTCCAGACTGCTGTATATCCGCCTGAAATCTATGCTGCATTTCCCGTCCCAGATTGAAACAGGGATACTGTCTTCGAAAGAATAGTGTACGGGGATATCCGATTTTTCAAAATCATACACCATAACCATCTTTTCCTCCGGAAAGACCAGCCAGTACTCCCTGACTCCGGCATTTTTGTATTTCTGCACCTTAATGAATATGTCTACAGTCACTCTTGAGGGTGAGATGACTTCCATTACAAGATCAGGCGCTCCGACTATCCTTGCTTTTGTTATCTTGCTTCTGTCGCATACCACAAGAACATCCGGCTGTACCATGGTTTTATCATCGCAGTCAAGCTGAACATCGGTAGGAGCCACAAAGGGTACGCATTCACCATTGTTATCTCTGATATATTCCTTGAGCACAAAACCTATTTCAAGTCCAAGCGCCTGATGTATGGTGGTCGGAGCCGCCATATCGTAAAATTTTCCGTCTATTAGTTCGATACGTGTACCCTCAGGCAGAGCTATATAGTCATCGATCGTTTTTTCGTGAAAAGAATGGTCCTGATCTTTTGCAGTGTAATCCGCCGCCGATTCAGAAACGTACAAAGTATCATGCCCGTTTGACAATGCTTTTGACAGGGCGCATATAGTATCATATCTGGGCGATGCTGTCTCACCGCTCAGGATCTTTTGAACAGTTCCAAGCGGAACACCGGAAATCTCGGCGAGTTGTTTGTTTGAATAGCCCAGTTCCTTTTTTCTTTTCTTCATTTCCTCTACAGTCATGGCACCCTTCCCTTAACAAAAAACCGTAATACATCCGTTTCCGGTTTTATTGTATCATCCCGTCAGTTGCTGTACAACCGTAAATGTACCGCAGACGGTTTTGATCGCATTTTTCAATCGGTCAGGTCAATCAAAAAACCGTCCCCTGATTGATTTTTAATCTTTTATTATAGATATCACCGTAAATACGGCAAGCAAAAACGGGTAAAACAGGAAGGGTATGATATTTATACTCGCTATCCCACAGATGGAGGCGGCGACCAGAAGCTGGGCTCCGTAGGGGATTATGCCCTGTGCTATACAGGAGGAGGTATCAAGAAGGGATGCCGTCTTCTTCGGATCGATACCGTATTTTTCCGTAATGTCCTTTGCCACCGGCGCAGCCATGACTATGGCTATGGTATTGTTCGCCGTTGCTATATCAACCAGAACAGTGAGGATCACGATCCCCCAGGTACCGCCCCTCTTTCCGGAAAAATGTCTTTCGATCAGATTTAAGATCGCTTCAAAGCCGCCGTTTTCCCTGACCAAAGCTCCGATGGAAGCCACAAGGATCGCTACTATCATGGTCTCAAACATGCCTGAGGTTCCGTCCCCCATGGCAATGAAAAGGGTTTCATAGTTAAGGGTTCCCGTTGCGGCACCGACGATGGCAAAGAGAATGATTCCAAGCCCCAGCACCAGAAAGACATTTATCCCAAGCATCGCAAGTATCAGCACTATGAAATACGGCAGAGCCTGAAATATATTGTATTCGAAATTCCCCACATTAACGCTTTTGCCTGCAAATGACATGACTATCAGAATAATAAGTGTAAGGATCGCGGCTGGAAGTGCCACCCTGAGATTTGTCCTGAACTTATCCTTCATCTCAACGCCCTGTGTCTTTGTGGCTGCTATGGTGGTATCGGAGATAAATGAAAGATTGTCTCCGAACATTGCTCCTCCCACCACTGTTCCCACGCACAGGGGCAAAAGATAATTTCCGTTTCTTGAGATCTCTTCGGCGATCGGAACCAGCACAGTGATAGTGCCCACACTGGTACCCATAGCCATGGAGATCAGACAGGCTATTATGAAAAGTCCCGGCAGTGCAAATCCCGGAGGTATGATCGAAAGCAGCAGGTTTGCGGTGCTTACGGCACCCTGGGCCTTTGAGGCGATCCCGCTGAAGGCTCCGGCCATCAGAAAGATAAAAAGCATTATGACTATGTTGTCATCTCCTATGCCCTGTGCACACAGATGGATCTTTTCTTCAAAGGTCTTTTTTCTGTTCTGCAAAAAAGCCACAACCAGAGCGATGGAAAAAGCCACCACCACAGAAATGACATAAAAACCCATCCGGTCTTTCCCCGGTGAGATATATTCAAAATACACTCCGGTTCCCAGGTAAAGGATCAGGAACACGCCGACCGGTATCAAAGCCATGACATTGCCTGTTTTTTTATTGTCCATATTATGCATCCTCTCTGTTTTTCGATTATAAACCTTGACCCCTGTATTGTCCAAAATTCCCGCCATGCAGTATAATACTTAATCTGTTTTTTTATGATATACTGATTAATCATAAACCACACTGAAGGGAGAATAATCGTGAAAAAACAAAGAATGATCAGGAATATTTGCTGTGCGATACTGATAATGCTGCTGTCTGCCGCCTTTTGCGCAACGGTATTTGCAGCGACAAAGGAGGCTTTGACTGAAAACTGGTCTGAGGATTCCAAGGTTGCCGAAAGCCTCAGAAACTATGTGGAAAAGGTCACTGATGAAACAGACAGTGAAAACTTCATCCCGGTAAAGGATCGTATCGCCGTCTTTGACATGGACGGAACGCTTACCTGTGAGACATTTTTTACTTATTACGATACGATGATGTATATCGATTTCTGCAACAATCATCTGGATGAAAACAAACGTCTTTCAGATGAGGAAAAGGAGGAATTAAAGCAGGTCGCTGATTCCATAACTCCGGACTACAAGGCAGGTGAGGAGCTTGCAAGAAATTTTGCAAAGGCCTATTCGGGAATGACGGTGGACGAACTCTACGATCATGCAGTGGAATTTGGCAAAAAGGAAACCGCCAGTTTCAAAAACATGCGCTATATCGACGGCTTTTACCTTCCCATGGCAGAGCTTGTAAAATATCTGTATGATAATGATTTCACGATATATGTGGTCAGCGGCACGGAGCGCACCACCTCCCGTGCGATCATCGCAAATTCACCCATAAGCGAATATGTGACACCGGCTCATGTCATAGGTACCGAATTTGAGATAAAGCTTGAAGGCAATGAAGATACGCCTTCAAACATGGATTATAAATACGGAGAAGACGGCAGGGATGACAGGCTGATGGTAACCGGCGGTTTCATCCAGAAAAACCTCAACGCCAATAAGACCATTTATATCGAAAGAGAGATCGGACAGCGTCCCGTACTCGCATTTGGAAACAGCGGCAGCGATACCAGCATGATGAACTACACTCTCATAAATAATAAATACCCGTCCGAAGCCTACATGGTGGTTGCTGATGATACCGTCAGGGAATGGGGAAAACAGAGCTGGGAGGAAAAGTCAAAGGAATACACTGACATGGGATATATCCCGGTTTCAATGAAGGATGATTTTGCAAAGATCTATCCCGACAGGATATCAAGGGCTGAAACACAGTATCAGAGCCCTTCAGAAAACAGTATCGATTTTTCCGAAATCTTCCCCTCCTGGGATCCTGACAGTAAGGCTCTAAAGGAGCTTGTTGATTTTGTGCTCGATTGTATCGACGAATCAGGTTCCGGTTATCTGGATCCGGCTGACCGCATAGCCACCTTTGACATGGACGGGACGATACTTTGTGAAAAAGCACCTTTGTACTTTGATTTTTGTCTGACCATGCACAGGGCTCTGGATGACAAGACATCGAAGGCTACAAAGGAAGAAAAGGCTGCGATGCAGGAAGTACGCGATCACGCATACTCCGAGGGTAAAGTATTCGATCCAAAGACCATCACCAAAGATGATTATATCGCCTCAGCTTTTGCAGGCATGACTCCCGAGGAATTCAGAGCCTATGTGGTTGATTTTGCCGATAATACCGATGCTCCGGGCTTTGACGGGATGACCTACGGACAAAGCTTCTACAAACCGATGATCGAGGTTATAAACTTTCTGAAGGACAATGACTTTGACGTATGGATAGTCTCAGCCAGTGAACGCGAGCTTGTCCGCGCAATGGTTGAGCGGTTTGATATACCCTGTGACCATGTTGTGGGTGCTGATGTACCCTACACTGCATCAGGCAGAACGGATGAAGAAGCCTGTGATTATAATATGGGAAAGGATGAGGAAATAGTTCTCGGTACACCGCTTGATATAATGAATCGCGGCAAATCATGCAAACCGGCAGCCATAGCTCGCGAAATAGGAAAAAGACCCGTACTTGCTTTCGGAAACAGTTCGGGAGATTATTCAATGCTGAACTATGCCGAAGGCAACAAAAAACACGAGGGCAAAGGATTTTTGGTGGTATGTGATGATACCGTCCGGGAATACGGAGATGAAAAACAAGCATCAGACTATTGGGATGAGGTTGAAAAACAGGGCTGGACCGGCATCTCAATGGCAAATGACTGGAAGACAATATACGGCGACGGAGTAAAGAAAACGCACCTTCCCTATGAGGACAAGGAGCAGGAAGAAGCATCGGATCCGGCAGCATAAGACACCGGATCCTCAAAAATGATCATCATAGATCGACCGGAAAACACGTTAAAGCATTTCTGTCTTCAGCGCATGCCGGTCGATCTTTCCGTTTTTATTGAGCGGAAGATCCTCAAATCTGACTGTTTTTCCCGGGATCATATAGGGCGGAAGCTTGATCTTCATGCCTTCCGTAACGCTCTCCTTTTCCGCCGTGCCGGAATATGCCAGACAGATCCTTTGTTTCTTTTCATCATAAAGACAGCAGGCCCTGTCGACACCCTCAACAGACATTGCCGCAGCTTCTATCTCTCCAAGCTCTATCCTCTGCCCCATATGCTTGATCTGGAAATCCTTCCTTGAAGTATAATAAAGGAGTCCGTTTTCATCATATTTTCCAAGATCCCCTGTCCTGTAGATCCGTTCATAATAGTCCCTGTTCAGCGGATTCTGGACAAAGACTTCATTTGTCTTTTCCGGGTTTTTAAGATACCCGATGGCAAGACAGGTGCCTGAAACACAGATCTCTCCCTCGATCCCCGGCCCGGTCACAAGGGCGTCCTTTTCATCAAGCAAAAAGACCTTTTCATTTTCAAAGGGAATGCCTGCGGGTATGGGCTCATCTTTTTCATACTCTCGGTCAAGTATATGGTAGGTGCAGTTGCAGGTGATCTCTGTGGGGCCGTAAAGGTTGATGTATACGGCATCCGGCAGGAACTTTTTCCATTTGTTCAGCTGCTTTACAGGCATCACTTCCCCGGAAAACATGATCCTTGAAAGCTTTTCGGGAACTTTGTATTCAAGACCGTTCATGATGGAAACAAAGCACATGGCCGACACTGCCCAGATGATGACAGTCACCTCATTGTCGCACAGATAATCCATAAGTACTGCCGGATTTGAAAAATACTCCCTCGGTATGAGAGCCACCTTTGCACCGGCGAAAAGCCCGCTGTAGATATCCTTCACTGATACATCAAAATCAAAGGGCGCCTGGTTAGCAAGCACATCTTTGCAGGTGATATCAAACCTTTTCGTAAACACCTCAATGAAATCAATGACCGATCTGTGGGAAACCATGACTCCCTTCGGGTCTCCGGTACTTCCGCTTGTGAAATTCACGTAGAGAGGGGCCGTATCGATAAAGCCTGCTCTCCTGTTGTTTAGTATATCTTCATCAATGACGGTGTTTTTTGTGCTTTCAAGGAGACTGTTTATATTATGAACTTTTGCGTTTTCGTTTCCTTCAAGTATCCCCTTCAGGTTCCCGGCATTCTCATCATCCGTGATGATAAGGGCCGGATCAAGGATCTCGATTACTCTTTTTGCCCTGTCTGAGGGCTGTCTGACATCCACAAAGGAATAGTATGCCCCGCAGTAAACGCCGGCCATCATCACTACAACAGCGTCAACGCTTTTTTCCATATAAAAAGCGACAGCGCCTCCCGAAAGCTTTCCTGATATCTCACTCTCCTTCAGGAATGCTGCTGCCGTCTCTTTTGCTCTTTTTTGAAGTTCTGCAAAGGTTATGCTCTTTACCGGATCGGAAAAAGCAACATTGTCCGGATGTGATTTTGCCGATCTTTCAAGCATCTCGATTATGTTGATCATGTTTTTCCACCTTTCACAAGGTTTTCCTTTTCTTTTCTTGAAAGCTGCTTGATGGCCCACTCTCTGCTCATGGCCTCGTTTTTTGTATCAAAGCATTCATGATAGACGAGATTAACCGGTAGTCTTGCCCTTGTATACTTCCCGCCTTTCCCTGCATTGTGGGTTGCAACCCGCTTTTCAAGATCATTTGTATAGCCGGTATAATAAGAACCATCCGCACATTCAAGGATATAGGCAAAATGCTTTTCTTCCATCATCAATATCCCGTCAGCTTGCAGACCACAACAAATCTGCCGTTATCCTGCTCATAATCACAGGTGGAAAGAAGCAAAAGCCTGTCGCCCCATTGGGCAGTCACCCCGGTCTCATACATGGAAAGGGCCTTGATATTGTCCACTCCGGTCATAAATTCCAGCTCGTCAGCCGGATCAATGAAATCGTAATATCTGAAACCTATGTCGTTGTCCCTGTAGACCTTTGATTCAAAAACTCCCATGACAGTGTAGGTACCGTAATCATAGATGGTATTGAAGGTAACGGTCTGATGAGACCGCCAGAATGATTCCTTCTTGTATTCATCGAGATTTCCGAACATGGCTCCGCTCTTCATATTGTGTCCGTATATGATGTAATTTACCGTAGGCTTGATGACATCGCACCTGTCATCCATGAAGAGGGATCCGTTCTTGTCCTCCTGCTGGTCAAAATTGTGGTTCAGATAATAAGAACCGTTCCCCACCAGGGATTTCATCACGGGATAGTTGATGTCAGTCCCGTTGATGGTGATCCAGCCTATGATATTCTGATTCTTTGTCAAAAGAGCCGAAAACTCCGGCAAAACCTCAGGCTCCCAGTCGACCTCCTCGGCCTCCTTTTCCGGAGCCTCTTCTATCGGTACAACTGTATGATCCGATATGGGAGCCTCGACCCTTTTGGAAAGCTGCTTCACATCATCCTCGGTCCTCTTCATCTGATAATAGTACCAGATGACATATCCAAAGCACGCCAGAGCAATCACTATGCAGATTATCCTTATAACCTTGTTCTTCATGTCATTTTTTCTGCCATATAAACTATATTTTGGGACGGTTGCAGGTATTGTTTTTCTCGTTAGTTTTTTCGCGCCTATGATACTAAGAAAGTGCCTGCAGTTATTGGGAAG